>NZ_JBVIDV010000013.1:168315-233955 GCF_055572195.1 Streptomyces sp. NPDC030809 | reverse complement strand
AAGCGCTGCGCGCTTGGCAGCGGAACCGCCTCCGCTGCGCTCCGGCGGAGCCAGCCTTCGGCTGGCTGCTCTTCCGCTGCGCTCCAGAGCATGGGACGCCCTCCTCACTGCGTTCGGAGGGCTAGGGCCGCTTCGCGGCCCTAGCCGGGTTGCCAAGCGCTGCGCGCTTGGCAACGGGAACTGCCTCCGCTGCGTTTCGGCGGGCCAGCCTTCGGCTGGCTGCTCCTCCGCTGCGCTCCAGAGCACGGGGACCGCCTCGCTGCGCTCCGGCGAGGGGGGCTGCTTTGCGGCCCCCCTAATAGGGGCCCCAAGCGCTGCGCGCTTGGTAGGGAAACCGTCTCCGCTGTGCTCTGGCGGCCCGGCCTTCGGCCGGTTGCTCCTCCGCTGCGCTCCAGAGCTGGAGACTGCCTCGCTGTGCTCGGTGGGGCGGTGCCGCTTGGCGGCACTAGTAGGGACTGCAAGCGCTGCGGGCTTGGCAAGGGAACGGCCTCCGCTGCGCTCCGGCCGGCCTTCGGCCGGTTGCTCTTCTGCTGCGCTCCAGAGCACGCGAAGACCGCCTTGCTTCGCTCGGCGGGGCAGGGGCCGCGAAGCGGCCCTAATGAGCCATGCGCTGCATGCTTGCCAGTTGAAACCACCTCCGCTGCGCTTCGGCGGGCCAGCCTTCGGCTGGCTGTTCTTCTGCTGTGCTTCAGAGCCATGGGAACGGCCTCGCTGCGTTCGGTGAGGTAGGGCCGCTTTGCGGCCCTCCTAGTAGGAACCCCCAGCGCTGCCTGCTTGCCAGCGAAAGGGCCTCCGCCTCATTCCGGCTGGCTGGCCTTCGGCTGCTGAGCTCCAGAGCACGGAGACCGCCTTGCTGAGCTCGGCATCGCCGAGCTAGTGGGCTCCCCAGCGCGCAGCACTGGGGAGTGGGGCCCACCTCACTGCGTTCGGTGGGACAGGGCCGCTTCGCGGCACCTTGTGTGATTCCAAGCGCTGCGCGCTTGGAAGGGAAGCCGCCTTCGCTGCGCTCCGGCGGCCCGGTCTTCGGCCGGTTGCTCCTCCGCTGCGCTGCAGAGCTGGTGACCGCCTCGCTGTGCTCGGCTGGGTTCGGTTCCGGGGATGGGGAGCTTGAGGAAGGGTTGATGGGAAGTTCAGAAGCGGACCAATTTCTTAGCTGAGAAGGGCTGTTATCCGGGGGCGGGAGGTTGGGTTTTGAAGGGCGTGGGTGTTAACGGCGTTAATGCTGGGGGATTTTGGGGTCGGCATTTGGATTGGACATGCCAAAGTGATTCAAAATTTCTGATGGTTAGAAACAGGATCAAGTCAACCTGGTCGTGTAAGTGGACGCGGTGTCCGGTTCTGGGGAGGGGGTGTGGCGGGGCGGTGGGGAGGGGGGAAGTGGGGACTTCGGAGAGGTTTTTGGCGGGGAAGCGTGCGCGCAGCGTCCCGACCACCGGCGTATAGAAGGTACGGAGATGCGTTTGCGCAGGTCAGGCGGGGGGTGGGGGGAAAGTTATGTCCCCCCAGGAGGGACATAACGAGGGGGATGTGTCGCTGCTGAGGGGACATAACGAGGTCAAAATGTCAGTGCGGCTGACGTAATTTAGGGAGAAACGTCAGGGAGGCTGACGTTCGGGTGGAGTTGTGTCGTTGAACTGAGGGTGGGGGTGGCGGGGTTGGGGGTGGGGGCCGGAGGGGGGTGCTCCGGGGGCCTTGGCCGAGATGTGTCCCTCCTGGGGGGACACAAGACACGCTGAACGTCAACGAGGGTGACATGTATGTCACCCTCGTTGACATACTGCTCTCTGCAGATCAACGAAGTGGAGAGCAGCCTCGTGTCATCAGAGCCTCAGCACAGCCGGCCGAGCCCGGCGCGTGTGCCGCGTCCTGATCTTCCCGTTGATGACGCGATCTCGGCGTGGAGTCAGCCGCTGGCTCCGGTCAGGGACCTGGACAGCCTGGCGAGGCGGTATCCGAGTCGGAAGCTGACGCTTGACGGTGAGCGCAAGCCGCTGGAGTTCTACGGGACGCAGAGCCAGCCGAATGCGTTCTCGATGGACAGCCTCGAGTTCTTCCTGGTCATTGCGCAGTACTTCCGGGAGGCGCTGCCGCTGAGGCTGATCCTGCTGCTCATTGCCTGCCAGCGGGCGGGGGGGCGGATTCCGCTTACCCAGGAGGAGATGGCTACCATCCTGGACGTGAGTCGGACGAAGACGTCCGAGGCGCTGCACACCATCATGTCCCACGGGATCGTCTTCAAGGTGCGGCGGGGTGTGTACCAGTTCAACCCGCCCTACAGTTACCGGGTAGCAGAGTTCATCCCGGGTACGGAGACTACGGGTGAGTTCGTGAAGGTGGAGCAGCACAGCACCATCTCGCAGATTCGTAGCGATACGAGCCTGCCGGACCTGGTGCGGTTCCCGTCGTTGGACCACATGCGACAGGCGATCGCAGAACTCCGGGCCGAACGCGCCAAAGAGCGCGCTGCGCGCAGGCTGAGCCGGGCGCAGCGCAAGGAAGAAGGGACAGCTCAGTGAGCTCCTTGCGATTCGCTGCGGTCAACGCCGACGGGCTTCTCTCTGACCTGGACCTTCCGCCGGCTGCGTACCGCGTGCTGCTGAAGCTGCGTTCGCTGAGTGAGCCGGGCGGCAGGATCCTCATCGACCAGGCCACGATCGGCGGGCTGCTGGAGCTGAGCCGGCCGAGCGTGAACGCCGCTCTGCGCAGTCTGGAGCTGGCGAAGCTCGTGCGGAAGGTCCGCAACGGGGTGTACCAGATCAACCCGATGCTGGCCGGGTACAACTCGTTCGAGGACGCGGTGGCCGCGGTGAACGAGATGCCGGCGGACGAGCGGCTGGACGCGCGCGGGTACGTCGCCAGCTACCACGAGGCGGTGGCGGCCTATCAGGACCAGCTGGCGGAGCAGCGGAAGAAGCGGGCCGCGCAGGCGGCTGCGAAGAAGGCTGCGGAGTCGAAGCGGCGGCGGACGCTGCACGCCGTGGGCTGAAACATCGTTTGAGAGGGGCTGTGGGGGCGCTGGGGCGCCTCTGCAGCCCCTCTTTGTGTTCCCGTGTGGGGGGCGGGCGGAAAGGGGCTCAGAGGGGCTTCTGTGGCTTTCGGGGGGTCAGAAGTCGAATTCCACGTAGTCGATGTCCGTGAACTCGACCAGGAGGCCCGAGGCGCGGGCGCCGTGGTCCTTGAAGTACATCTCCTGGAGGCCTTCGGCGGCGATGTGCCGGAGCTGCTGTTCGGTGGCGCCGGACTCCTGGGCGGCGAAGAGCCGGGAGGCGAACTCCGGGGGCAGGTGCTGGGTGATGCGGCGCATGCGGCCGTCGTCGGTGGTGCCGGGGGCGGCGGTGAAGCCGAAGCGGGCGCGGGTCTCGATGACCAGGCCGGTGGTCTTGGCGGCCCGGTCGCGGGCGCGCTTGCGGACCAGGGGCTGCCAGCGCCTGCGCACCTCCGTCTCCAGGCGGGCGGCCAGCTCGGGGCGGGGGGTCTTCAGCTGGCCCTTGACGTAGCGCTCGACCGTTCGCTGTGAGATGCCGAGCAGTTCGGCGACGGCCTTTGTCGATCCCTTTTCGGTTTTGACCAGGAACTTCATCCGCGCCTGGGGGGACTTGGGCAGGGGGCGGGTGAAGTTCGCTTCGGTGGCCTTGTCGAGGCTGTCGGCGATGTCGGACATGTGTCTTTCTTACTCTCCGTAGACCGCGGCGTCGTGGCCCTTGATGTGGCGTGCGGGGTTGTGGCGTTCGTCGAGCATGCCGACGGCCCACAGGAGGGGCTGGGTGCCCTCGTGCTTCACCATGCCGGGGCTGACGCCGAGGCGGAAGCCGCCGGGGAGGGGCTTGCCCTCGGGGGTGCGGGGGAGGAAGTCCAGGGGACTGGGGCCGTCGGAGAGGTACACCGCGCAGTCGGAGAGCACGGCGATGGGGTGGAGGCCGACGGCGGCCAGCTTGTTCATCTTCCGGTGCATGTTCACGCGCGCGGTGGAGATCACGGCGGCGCGGATGTCGGGGCGCCAGGTGGGGCGTTCCAGGGCGGGCCAGCGTTCGCCCGGCCGGTACCCGAGGCCCTGGGGGCGTTCGCGGAGCTTGCCGATGCCGCCCTTGACGGTGGCCTTGATGGCGGAGAGGACGGCGGCCTGGGCCGGGTCGCGCTGCTTGTGGTCCGCCATGGCGGCGAGGAACTCGGTCTCGGACAGGCCGGGGGTGACGCCGAGGTCGGCCATGGTGGCCAGGTAGGCGTCGCGGAGCCGGGTGTACCAGGCGTCGAGGTAGGGGCCGTGCTCCGGGCGGATCCAGGCCTCGGCCGGGCGGACCTCGTGGCCGAGCTCCTGGGCGTACGCGAGGGTCGGGGTGGCGTACCAGGCGGGGCCGGTGGGGCGCAGGCCCGAGGGGGTGAAGGGGCTGGGCAGGCGCGGGTCGAGCGCGATGCCGGAGAGGTCGGCGAGCCAGCTGCCGGGGAGCTTGGGGTCGAACTGCGGGGAGGTGACGTGGACGGCCGGGCCCAGGCCGACGGAGAGGCGGTTCGCGGCGGCGGCGAAGGCCATGTTCACGTCGATGCCGACGGCGTGGGTGCGGGCGCATTCGGCGTCGGTGAGGAGTTCGGGGTCGCGGATCCAGTCGTACGCCTCCTCGTCGAGGACCTGGTCCGGGGTGCGCTGGTGGTGCCGGGGGTAGAGCGTGGCGACCACGGGGTGCTCGTCGGTGGCCTCCGGGGGAGCGGGGTCCACGGGGCGGACGAGGGAGCCGGGGACGGAGGCGGAGACCCAGGTGCCGGTGGACTCGTCGCGGGCGGCGCGGGTGGGCGGGCGCAGGGCCGTCATGAGTTCCAGGCCGGACACGGCGGTGGAGCCGCGGGGGGTGAGGACGCGTTCTGCGTAGGAGCCGAGGAGGTCGGCGAGTTCGGGGGCCGGGAGGGTGTGGGTGTCCTCGCCCCAGGAGCGGGGGTCGAGGGCGCCCCAGGGGAGTACGGCGAGCTGGACGCACTGGCGGCCGGTGGCGGCGGTGGCCGGACGGTAGATCCGGGGCCACGGGCCGAAGCCGCGGCGGGTGAGCTGCCACTTGGCGCGGGTCAGGGACTTGATGGCGGGGTGGTTGTCGGGCAGGCGCAGGCCGCGGCGGTCTTCGAGTTCGAGGGGGAGGCCGAGGGCTTCGACGGCTTCGGCGGTGAGCACGAGGAGGGGGTCGGAGTCCTTGCCGTAGCGGTGGAGGCGGGGGGAGCCGAGGGCGGCTTCGGGGGACAGGGCCCAGGCGACGAGGGAGGGGAGGTCGTGGGCGGGGCAGTCGAGGAGCAGGCCGTGGGGGGCGTGGGCGGTGAGGGCCGGGCGCTTGGAGGTGCCCGTGGCCTTGCCGGGGGCGGCTGCGGCTGCGGTGAGGACGGCGAGGGGGCCGTGGGCGTAGCGGGGGTCGGTGGGTGGGGTGGAGCGCGGAGGGTGCGGGGGGCGGGCGGGGGCCGGCCGGGTGGCGGTCCGGGGGGTGGGCCGCGGGGGTGCGGGGGTCTGCGCCGCCGGGGCTGCGGGGGCCGGGGTGTTAACGGCGTTAATGATCGACTCGGAGGCGGGGGGCGCGGGAGTCGCCGGGGTGGGGGTCGAGACGTCCGCGAAGGGCGCGGTGTTAACGGCGTTAATGATCCGCTCGGGGGCGGGCGCTGTGGGGGGCGCCGGGGTGGGTGCGTCCGCGGTCGGCTCCGGAGCCGGGGCTGACGCCTCGGGGGAGGGCGGGGTGTTAACGGCGTTAATGGTCGGCTCTGCGGCACGGGGCGCGGCGGGGGTGTTAACGGCGTTAATGATCCGCTCGGGGGTGGGGGGCGCGGGGGTCGCCGGGGTGGTGGTGTTAACGCCGTTAACGGTCGGCTCTGCGGAAGGGGTCGGGGCCGGAGGCGCAACGGCGTTGACGGTCGGCTCCGGGGTGGAGGTGTTAACGGCGTTAATGCTCGGCTCGGGGGCCGGGGTGCTGACGGCGTTGAGGGTGGGGGGGTGGAGGGATGCGAGGCCGTCCAGGAGGCGGGCGTAGGCGGCGCGCTTGGGAGGGCGGGGATCGGTGCGGCCGGTCTCCCAGGAGGTGATCGTCTCGCGGCGGACGGAGAGCGCCTTCGCCACCTGGTCCTGGCTGAGGCCGGCGGCCTCGCGGAGGCGCTTGCGTTCGTCGGGGTGGGGGAGGGCGTCCTGGGCGGCGGCCTCTTCGAGGAGCGCGTCGACTGCGGCGAACAGCGAGGCCTGCTCGGGGTGGGACTCGGGGGACTTCTTGCGGGACATGGCACCTCCTGAGGTGCAGCCTAACCCGAAACGCACACCGGAACGCACGTGAAACGCACCTGGGGCGTTAACGGCGTTAATGCCGTCAACGCCCCAGGAGGGCTCGTCCGTGCGTCAGGAAGGGCGGGAGGACAGGACCTCCGTGAGGGCCGCCAGGTCCGAGGGGGAGAGCTGGGAGGCCAGTTGTTCCGCGATCTCGGGGGCCGTGGTGGCCGTGATGACGATGCGGCGGGGAGCGGGGGCGTTAACGGCGTTAACGCCGTTAAC
The DNA here is from genome assembly GCF_055572195.1 of Streptomyces sp. NPDC030809. NCBI lineage: Bacteria > Bacillati > Actinomycetota > Actinomycetes > Kitasatosporales > Streptomycetaceae > Streptomyces > Streptomyces sp. NPDC030809. The sequence goes on along the minus strand of NZ_JBVIDV010000013.1, from coordinate 227,453 downwards.
GCCGCGCGGGGGCGGGCTGGTGCGCTGCCGGGGAGGATGGACCGCGGCGGCCGTCTCCTCGGCGGCTGCGGCCTGGGCCTCCTTCGGCAGGCGGCCGATCCGGCGGGCGGGCTCCACCTTGAGCTCGCCGGTCTCCACCTGCTCCTGGAGTTCGGGGGTCAGGTTGAGGAGGGTGAGCCGCTGGGAGACCCAGGCCGGGGTCTTGCCGAGGCGCTTGGCCACCGCGGCCTGGGAGCCGTGCACGTCCACCAGTTCCTGGAGGGCGCGGGCCTGGTCCATGGGGGCCACGTCCACGCGGTGGATGTTGGCGATGAGCGCCGACTCCAGGATGTCCGCCGCGCTGGTGGCGAGGGAGTCGTTGACGTGGATGTGCATGGTCTTGAGGCCGGCGAGGCGGGCGGCGGCCAGGCGGCGGTTGCCGTCGATGACCACGTACGGGGCCCGGCCCAGGCCCTCGATCTGTCCCGGGTGGGCCTCCATGAAGGACATCCGGGTGGCGACCGCGAGCGGCTGGAGCTGGCCGCGGACCTTGAGGGACTCCGCCATCTCCTCGATCTCCGTGAGTTCCTCGCGGAGGTTGAAGGGATTGTGGGTGAGGGCCTCGATGGGGACCTCGGAGGGCGGGAGCACCCCGGAGGTGGGGGCGCCGGTGGCTTCCGCGATGGCCGTGCGCCGGGAGCTGACGCTCACCGGCTGGGCGCGGGCGAAGGAGGACGAGACGCCGAGCCGGTCTGCCTTGCTCATGAGATCTCCCGTGCGAGGGCGCGCAGTACGACGGCCTGGTCGCCCTTGGGGGCGTAGACGAACAGCGGCTGCTTGAGGCGGACGGCCTCGCGCTGCTCCTTGAGGTCGGGGACGACGGCCACGACCCGCGGATCCTTTATGTCCATCCAGGCCTGGAGCGAGGAGGTGGCGATGTAGCCGCGGCGGCCGTCGTAGAGGTTCACGACCAGGCCGAGGTAGTCGATGTCCAGGCTGAGGTCGTCGCGGAGATCGTTGATCTGGGAGGTGAGGAGGTCGTACGCGTCGGCGGAGGAGTCCTCGGCCTGGACGACGATCAGGGCGCCGGAGGCGCCGGGCTCCTCGGCGGGGCGGCGGCGGCCGTAGTAGATGGCCGCGTCCATGGACAGGCCGAGGCTCGGCGGGCAGTCGACCAGGATGACGTCGTAGTCCGACTCGACGGGGGCGAGGGCGCGTTCGAGGGCGGCCTCGCGGGCGCGGACGGTGGAGAGCCGGACGTCCAGGAGGAAGGCGTCGGTGCAGGAGGGCAGGAGGTGGAGTCGGTCGCCGAAGCGCTCGTCGGGGATGGGGACGATCAGGTCCTGGAGCGGCCCCTGGCCCTCGCCTGCCATGTGGCGGGTCAGGCTGTCGCCGCCGATGGGCGCGGGCTGCTGGCCCAGCTGCTTGGTGAGGTGGCCCTGCGGGTCGAAGTCGACGAGCAGGACGCGCATGCCGAGGCCGGGCAGGTCCTCGCGGTCGAGGGCCGGGTCGTCCTCGGTGAGGAGGGCGAGCTGCCGGGCGATGCGTACGGGGTAGAGGCTCGACGGGTCCTCGGCGAGGGCCTCGGCGGTGCCGGCGGTGATGGCGGTCTTCCCGACGCCGCCCTTCTGGTTGCAGACCACGATGCGGCGGACCACGGAGGGGCGCTGCACGGTGGGGGCCGGGTTCTTCTCCAGCCACAGCTGCACGGCCTGGGCGAGACCCTGGATGAGGGAGACCCCTCGGTCCCGGGCGTGGGTGCGGAACCCGTCCCACTGGCCGGCGGGGAGCCAGGTCGAGAAGGACTCGGCGCCGGAGGTGGAGACGGGGGAGGGGGTCGAGGCCAGGGCGGTCCAGTCGCTGATGCCCTGGTGGACGGCATCCTGGATGTCCACGCGGAGTTGCGCGGTGCGGATTTTCAACTCCTGGCGCAGCCACGGGGGCAGCTTGGAGACGACCTTCTCGCGGTCGCTCGGGGACGAGGGCGAAGTCATGCAGGGGACTTTACTAACGTTCTGACGCTGAGATCGCATCGACACGGAAAATTACTAACGGATGGCCGGGTTCCGTGCCCTGATGGCACGGGACCGCGGCCCCGCGGAGGGCGTTAACGCCGTTAACGGTGCGGGTGGGGCCGGGCGTTAACGGCGTTAACGGTGCGGCCGGGGTGGGGTTAACGGCGTTAACGGTGGGCGGGTGGGGCGGGGGCGGGTGTTAACGCCGTTAACGCCGTGGGCGGTGGGGGCGCGTCAGGAGAGGGCCCAGGGCGGAGCCGGCGACCCGCTTCCGGTGCGCGGGGGACATTCCGGGCCGCCCTGCGAATACCTCGATGTGCGTACGGGCGGGTGGCGCCGTGCCGGTGTGCCTGCGGTACGGGTGCGGTGGCGGGCCCGGTCGGTTGAGCGTAGACGCGGCGCAGCGGGGTGGCCGCTCGGCGCCCCGTGGCGGGGTGGGCGCCGGCGCGGTCCGCGGGGTCGGGCGCAGGCCGGCTCCGGCCTGCCGGCCGGGAGGTCCGGCGGTCGGCGGGCAGGCCGGAGAGGGCTCAGGGCAGCCGGTGGGCGAGGGCGACGGTGGCCGTGAAAGCCGGTGTGGGATCGTCGCCCTGGGCTGCGGTGACGCGGAGTCCCCGGTCGTGGCCGGGAGCCTTGGGCACGGCGGGTTCCGCGGAGATCCAGCAGGGGCTGTCGAACTCGACGTAGCGCCGGAAGGCGACGTCCATCGAGACCGGCCAGCAGATGCCGGGCTCGTCGCAGCGGCCGTCCCGGCCGTCCGGTGGGGGAGTGGCGGCGTGCGCCGCCTGACGTGCCGCTTCGAGGAGCAGCATGCCCGGCACGTGGTCGACCGGGTGGTCGAAGAGGACCGGGTGCGAGGTGTCGACGCGCAGTTGCCAGCGCGGCGGCCCTCCGGCGGGGGGCTCCCCGCCGTGGGACAGGACGACGTCCTGGTGGCGGTCCCGTCCGCAGAGCTCTTTGGCCAACGGCGGAGCAGGCTCGGGCACGTTCCAGAACATCTGGCCCACGTTGCCGCGGCCGGCGCGCAGCCGCTGGTAGAGGGCGGGAGCGTGGCAGTTGAACACGGTGTTCGCGACGGCGAGCAGCAGCTTCCCGCGCATCACCTCGTACTGCATGGTCAGGGCGACCGGCAGGGCACGCCGGTATCTGACGCTGGTGCAGGTGGCGTGGATGCGTAACTCGGCCGGAGTGTGTTCGACGCGCATGGCGCGCGGGTTGACCGCGTACTGGAAGCGGGACCAGCCGAGCTGGTGCCCGAACGGCACTCCGTAGGCGGTGTGCGTCAGGAGCGGGAGCGTCTGCCGGATCGTCTCGCAGAGAAGGAGCGGATCGTAGAGGCCGTGCTCGGCGGTGTAGAAGCCGTGGTAGCGCGGCCATTGAGCGTCGATGGTGAAGGTGTCGGTCCCCTGCGCCGACCAGCCCGTCAGGAAGACATCGGCGAGAGCTGCACGATGCACGTATTCCTTGGCGACGGTGGAGGTCAGTGCGTTCTGAGCTTGTGCGGGGCTTTCAGACGATACGAGCATGCCATCCCCTTTGGCGTGCGTATTTCAGGTCCCCGAGTGACCTGTCCGGTCGTTGACCCGATCCGTAAAATAAAGTGCGTTCGCTTTGTTTGTCGAGAGAAGGTGCAGGCGTGGCAGAGGGCCGGCTGAAGCAGGAACGGGCGGTGCGGACACGGCAGGCGATCATCTTCGCGGCGGCCGAGGTCTTCGACGAGTGCGGCTACCACGGCGCCAGCATGCGGGAAATCATGAAGAGGGCGGGGGTCACCCTCGGTGCGGTGTACTTCCACTTCCCGAACAAGGAAGCGCTCGCCCTCGCGGTGATGAACTCCCAGCCGGAGACCATCATGCCGAAGCTCGCTTCGGAAGGTCTCCAGCGCCTCGTGGACATCACGCTGGTGTGGTCGCACCAGCTCCAGGTCGACAAGATCCTGCGCGCCGCGGTGCGGCTCGCCGTCGAGCAGACGGGTTTCGGGATGCACGACCCGGAGTCGTACGAGGAGTGGCGCCAGATCATGGAGGACTGCCTCACGGAGGCCCGGAACCGCGGTGAGCTGCTCGAATCCGTGGACGGGCACAAGGTCGCGGAGTTCGTGGTCGGGGCGTGCACGGGCATGCAGCTGTACTCGGACCTGGTGGCGCGGCGGCGGGACCTGCCGCGGCGCACCGTGAACATGTGGGAGCTGCTGATCCCGTCGATCACGACCGAGTACGGGCGCAAGGCGGTGAAGGTGAGTCTGCGGAGGGCCGCGGCGCTGACCAAGTGACCGGGTGACCACCTGCGAGGTGGCGGGGCCGGCGGCCGGGGGGCCGCAGGTCGGGGGCGGTGCGCGGAGGTGCCTGCCGGGTGCGACGCGCCGATGACGGTTTCGCTCGGCGCGCTTGTCGGTCATACTCGGCCACACCGTGATCACGGTGCACCACTTCCGGACAATTTCATCTTCAATCACCCCCCGCCTGCGCTCAGTTGAAGGACGGCTTGGCATGACCCCCTCACGTTTGCTGGAGAACAGAGTCGTCATGGTGACGGGTGCGTCCAGCGGCATCGGAGCGGCGGCCGCCCGGCTGTTCGCGGCGGAGGGCGCTGCGGTGGTGATGCTGGCCCGCCGCGAGGGCCTGCTGGAATCGCTGGCCAAGGAGATCGCCGAGGCGGGCGGCCGGGCGTCCGCGGTGGCCGGCGACGTGACCCGGCCCGAGGACGTCGCGCGGGCGGTGGCCCTGGCGGTGGACACGTACGGCCGGCTGGACGGAGCGTTCAACAACGCGGGGTGGGCCACGGCCGGCACCCCGATCCACGAGACCGACGACGAGGTCTTCGAGAAGGTCCTCGACGTGAACCTGCGGGGCGTGTGGAACTGCCTCAAGCAGCAGATACCCGCCATGCTGGCCGGCGGCCGCGGCGGCTCCATCGTGAACACGGCGAGCGTGGCCGGGGTGCTGGCCACCGGTGCCACCGCGCCCTACATCGCCGCCAAGCACGCGGTGATCGGCCTGACCCGGGCGACCGCGGAGGAGTACGGGCAGCGCGGGATCCGGGCCAACTCCCTGGTCGTGGGCAGCACGCTGACCGAGCTGATGCACGAGGTGCTCACCGACACGCCCTCCCTGGAGGAGGCGTTCACCACGCGCTCGGTGCAGAAGCGGATGGCCGAGCCGGTGGAGGTCGCCCAGGCGGCGGCCTGGCTGCTCAGCGACCGGTCCTCCTTCGTGACCGGGGCCCCGCTGCCGGTGGACGGCGGCTGGACGGCCGCGTAGTACGAAGCCGGGCCGGCACGGCCCGGCGCATGCGGCTCCGGGCCTGAGGCTCTGGGCATGCGGGACGGGGCGGCTGCGCGTTGCCGCAGCCGCCCCGTCCCCGCCCGTACGCGCTCCCGCTAGCCCTCCGCCGCGGTGACGGGGATCCGGGGGGCCGGCGGGAGGGAGGCCCGCAGGGGGCCGGGAGGCTGCGGGGCGGCGGGTCCGGCGGCCGGCTCCGGGGTGTCCAGGGCGGCCGGGGGGCCCGGCAGGAGGGCGTCCTCGGCGTCCTCGCCCGGGGCCAGGATGCCGGTGAGGACGAGCCTCCATATGCGCTCCAGCAGCCCGGCATTGCTTTCGGGCGGCTGCGCCGAGACGCCCGAGTCCCGGTACCGGCGGGCCAGGATCTCGGCTCCCGTCACCAGGTGCACGGCCAGGGCCGCCACCGCGTCCGGGCGGGCGGTCGTCCGCAACTGCCCCCGGTAGAGCGCTTGTTGGACGAGATCCTCGGCGACCGGGTACCAGAGGCCCGCCCACTGCGGGGCCCCGGGGCGCTCGCGCTCCAGGCGCACCAGCGCACGTACGGCGGGGTCGTCCTCGACCTGCCGGGTCAGTTCCAGGGTCAGTCCCACCAGCCGCCGCAGGGGCGGCGCGGGCCAGGCGCAGACCTCCTCGACGGTGGCCTGGACGGCTTCCCGGCCGGCTTCCTCCACGGCCCTTGCCAAGTCCTCCTTCGAAGAGAAGTGGAAGGTCAGCCCGCCGCTGGAGATGCCGGCTGCCTTGCAGATGCGGGACAGCGACGCGCCGGCGTAGCCGTCGCGGTCGAACTGGTCGGCGGCGGCTTGTACGAGGGAACGACGGCTCCTCGCAGCCCTTTCCTGTTTCACCATGATCACTCCGGGTGCGATTCGTCCCAGCGTGCGTGCGGTGTCCACCCGTTGGCAACGGAGAGTTGCCGAAGTGCCCCCGACTTGCCGAAGTGGCGGCGTGCCGTACGCCTTCGGAACCGTGTTGTGGCTACCGCTGGAAAAAAAGAGAACGATCGCTATGCTAATCCCCGTGTTCGCCTGGACGGCCGATGTAGAAGGGGAACGTGCCATGGCAGCCAACGACCTGACCCGAGCTCGGGTGCCGGTCTCCGTGATCACCGAGCAGATCTTCGGGCACCTGCCGCGCGCCGATCAGCGGCACTGGGCGCAGGCGTACCTCCAGGGCCTGCTCACCACGGAAGGCAAGAAGTCCGTACGCCGGCTCGCCGCGACGGTCTCGGACTCCCCGACCGCCTCGCAGTCCATGCACCAGTTCGTCAACGCCAGCCCGTGGGAGTGGGCCCCGGCGCGGACCGAGCTGCTGCGCTGGGTGGAGCGCCGGCTCGCACCGAAGGCCTGGGTGCTGGAGGCCGCGGTGCTGCGCAAGCGCGGCGACCACTCCTGCGGGGTGCACCGCCGCTTCGTCCCGGAGACCGGACGCTCCGTCAACTGCCAGGTGGGCGTGGGGGCGTTCCTCACCAACGGGGTGGACTCCGTCCCCACCGACTGGGGGCTGCTGCTCCCGGGCAGCTGGTCCACCGACGAGCAGCGGCGCTCCCGCGCCAAGGTCCCGGACGGGGTCGCGCACCGGTCCGTCGAGCAGCACGCCCTGGACCTGGTGGACGGCCTGGGCACCGGCACCCTGCTGAGCGCCCCGCCGGTCGTGGCGGACCTGAGCCACCACGCGGGCGCGGCTGCGCTGGTACGCGGCCTCAGCGCGCGGGGCCGGGACTTCGTCGTGGCGGTGCCGGGCCGGACCCCCGTGGTGCCGGGCAGCCACCTGGTGGCGCACCCGCACTACGCCGGGGAGATGCCCGCGGCGGTCGAGGCGCAGCGCTTCTTCGAGCTCAAGACCGGCAGCCACCTGCGGATGGACGCCGTCGGCGGCGGCCGCGAGGGCCGGCCGGCCCGCGCCTCGGTGATGACGGGCCTGGTGCGGCTGCCGGAGATGCGCACCGGGCGGCAGACCCCGCAGCACACCTACCGGCTGTTCGCCGTGCGCCACTACGCGGGCCGGCGCTCCACCCGGATGTGGCTGACCAACATGGTGCACCGGCGGACCGAGGAGCTCGTGGCACTGGCGCAGCTCCAGCGGCGCGCAGGTGCGACCGTGCAGAACCTGGAGCAGGACTTCGGCCTGCTCGACTTCGAGGGCCGCTCCTACCCGGGCTGGCACCACCACATGACCCTGGTGTCGGTGGCGTACGCCTACAGCCGGCTGGAGATGCCCGCCGACCCGGTGCTCGCCGCCGTCCGCTCGGCCTGAGCCGTCCCGCCCCCAGGCGCCCGTACGGGTCCAACGGCCGTCCGTACCGCTTGAACACAGCCCGTACCGCCTGAACGCACGACCGCCCCGCCTCTCCGTGTTCGTCCCCCCGTGACGGAGAGGCGGGGCTTTTTGCCGCCCGGAGGGCAGAGCCGGCACGGCCGTCCGCGCGCACGGCTGCTTGAACATGCTTGAACGCACCCGGTGCGCGGCGCGCGTCCCGGCCCCGGAACGACCGAACACCCGTACGCGGCGGAGGCGTTCGGGTGTTCAGGTCGTGTTCAGGGGCGCCCGGTCAGGCCGTGCGGACGGCTCCGGTGCGGGGCGGCATCAGGTGGCGGCGGACCAGGTAGGCCAGCACCCCGTAGCCCGCGAGCAGCAGGGCCGCGGTGAAGACCCACTCCAGGGAGCCCCCCGGGCGGTAGACCCGCCCCGGGTTGCCCACGTCCACGGCGTCGGTCGCGCGGCCTGCGGCCAGGGACTCGCGGCCGGCTCCGTACAGGGTGACGCCCTCGCGCACCACCGACCCGTCGGCCGACCGGAAACTGCCCGCCCAGGAGCAGGTCTCGTGGCCGGGATGGGACACGCAGCTCAGCCGGCCGGCGGTGAACGAGCCCGCCACCCCGTCGGCGGTCGCCGCGCGCGCCGCGTTGCCGACGTTGGGCAGGGCCACGTACAGCAGCAGGCAGGCCGCGGCCAGCAGCAGGGAGCCTGCGAAACCGGAGGGGCGGCGGGTCCGGCTCATGCCGTCAGGGCGCAGTCGCAGCGGGCCGTGGCGTTGTCGGCGCGGTTGCGGGTGTGCAGCACCATGGCGACGATCATCGGGATGGTGACCAGCGCGTTGTAGAAGAGGTGCAGCTCGACGCGGGGGAAGACGAGCTGGAGCACGCTGGTGGGGACGGCCTTGCCGGCGATGTACGCGCCCGCGAGCGCCTGGCTGAGCAGCAGCAGGTGCTCGAAGTGGTGCCAGATCTGGATCGCGAGGGTGGTGTTCCACCAGGTGCGGGAGGCGCCGGTGAAGCCGCGGCGGAAGACGATGAAGCCGACGAGCATCAGCAGGGCGTAGCTGTAGTGCATCCACTCGGACTTCACGAGCCACGGGAAGGGCACGCCGAGCACGCCGCGGGCCTCGGGAAGCGGCCAGCCGAGGACGTAGATCTGGACGGCCTGGGTCAGGTGCTCGGCCCAGTGCGCGAGCACGATCACGAGGAAGGCCCGCAGGCCGATCTTGTGGAACCTGCTGTTGAGGGAGTCCATCGCGCCACTCTTGACCAGGGGCGCTTGCGTTCCGGCTGCCATCGGGGCACCTCCATGCTCCAGATCCGGAGGCCCATCTCAGCAGGGGCCGCCGGGGACGGTCTTCTTCGATCGTGCGGACTTCGGTTCAGCCGGGAACGGGAGGGTTGTGTCACGCAACTGGCTGGCTACCGTGGGTACATGCTGAAACGGACCTACGAAGGACAGGACTGCAACCTGGCGCGGTCCCTGGAGGTGATCGGCGAGCGCTGGAGCCTGCTGATCGTTCGATCGGCACTGCTGGGCGTCAAGCGCTTCGACGGGTTCATGGGCCACTTGCAGATCGCCCGTAACGTGCTCACCAGCAGACTCACCCGTCTCGTCGAACTCGGCATCATGGAGCGGGTTCCATACCAGGACAAGCCGGTCCGGTACGAGTACCCCCTCACCCCCATGGGGCGGGATCTGGCCACCTCGGTGATCGCCCTGATGCAGTGGGGCGACCGGAACCTGCCGACCGAGGTGGGGCCTCCGCGCCGAGCCGAGCATATCGGCTGTGATGGTCATGTCCATGTCCGTCTTGACTGCGACAAGTGTGAGCGTGACCTGCACGGGGACGAGGTGGCGGTCCGTCGGATCCGCTGAACCGGGGGGAGAGCGCACGCCCGAAGATGCCCTGTGATAGGGCCCCGAACACCATGAGCCTCCTGCCACCAACCCGGTGGCCCTGCAAAGGAGGCACAGCGTGGGAACGGCAACGGGAGCTCTGCGCAAGCTGCTCATGGCTCCGGCACTGAGCGACGTCAGCTTCGCCGGACGGGGCTTCCCCGTCACCGCCACGGCGGCCACCGCCCAGCTGGAGAGCATCCCGCAGGCGGTCGTCACCGGCTTCGAATGGGGCATCGAGTCCCGCGACCTGTGGGAGACCGAGCGCCGGCTCTCGCTCGTCGACTCCGAGCTCCAGGGCTTCGCCTACGAGGGCGCCACCATGGCCTCCGTCATCCGGGACACCATGGGGCCCGGCCGCGGCCGCCGCACGCAGGACCTCATGGAGGGCTCGAACGGGCGCCGCCACATCTTCCTCAACTACATCGGCATCGGCTTCGCCATGGCCAAGCTCCCGCGGGTGCTCTGGAAGAAGGTCATGCCCGAGCTGCACGGCGAGGAGTTCTACCCGCCGATGTCCTGGCTCGCGGTCGACGGCTACGGGTTCGACCGGGCGTACTTCGACACCCGCCGCTGGATCGACGAACAGCGGCTCGACAGTCCGTACCCGTGGGACGGGCACCCCGAGTACTTCCAGCGCGCGTTCGACCAGGGGGTCGGGCGCGCGCTGTGGTTCATCCACGGGGCGCACGTGCAGAACGTCACCGCCGCCGTGGAGCGCTTCGCCTCCGAGCGCCGGGCCGACCTGTGGGCCGGCGTCGGGCTCGCCGCCACCTTCGCCGGCTGCTCCACCCCCGAGGACCTCGCCGCGCTGTACTCCGCGAGCGGGGAGCACCGCGGGCACCTCGGGCAGGGCTCGGTGTTCGCGGCCAAGGCGCGCCACTTCTCGCGGACCGTCCCCGAGCACACCCGCACCGCCGTGCACGCGCTCGCCGGGCTGACCGTGGAGCAGGCCGCCGCGCTCGCCGACGAGAGCACCCCCGACCTCGGCGGCCGGGGCCCCGTGCCCACGTACGAGCTGTGGCGCCGCGCGGTGCGCGAGCGGCTCCTCGTGAATGCCGTTTGAGCACTTCTGGAGTAGACGCTCCGGCGGGGCTGCTCGTTAGATTCAAATTCAGGTATTTCGTAAGGGAAATTCAGGGAAAAGTATACGAGGGGCGGTTTGGTACGTGTCCATGTTGCGTGCGCTGAGGCGCAGGGTTCTCACACCCAATGTCCGGGAGACGCACCTGGATCGACGCGGATTCCACGTGAAGAACCCGGAAGCGAAGCATCAGCTGGAGACCGTGGGGTGCACCTTCCTCCAGGGATATGCCTATGCGGTCGAGGCCCGTTCCGCGGCGGAGGCCGAGGAATGGCTGGAGACCGTTCCCCTCGCCTATCGCGGTTTCGCGTACGAGGGCGCCGGCATGGGCGCGGCCATGATCGACGCGCTGAGCGGCAGTGACAAGCGGCTGACCGGGCTCCTGGAGGGCGAGGGCAGCAGGCACGACTACATGATCTACGTCGGGGTGGGCTGGGCCATGGCCCGGCTGCCGAAGTTCCTGTGGCCCGACGTCACGAAGATCGACCCGGTGCTGCGCTGGCTGATCCTCGACGGGTACGGCTTCCACCAGGCGTACTTCAAGACCGAGGACTACGTCCGCAAGCCGCACCTCGTGCACCCCTTCAGCTGGAAGGGCGGCCCGGACGCCTACAGCCGGCGGGCGCTGGACCAGGGCATCGGCCGCGCCCTGTGGTTCGTCGGCGGCACCGACCCCGATGTGGTGGCCGGGCTGATCGCCGCGTACCCCGAGCACCGGCACGCCGACCTGTACGCCGGCTCCGGCCTGGCCTGCACCTACGCGGGCAGCGCCGACGAGCAGGAGCTGAAACGTTACGCCGAGCATGCGGGCAAGTACCTGCCCAACCTCGCGCAGGGCTCCGCCTTCGCCTCCGAGGCCCGGGTCAAGGCCGGCACCACCATCGACCACACCCGGATGGCGGCCCGCGTGCTGTGCGGCGGCCGCACCCCCGAAGAGGCCGCGCAGGTCTGCCTGGACACGCGGCCGGAAAGCTGCTCCGGCGGTGAAATTCCCGCTTTCGAGACCTGGCGGCAGGACATTGCCGCGCGCATCACCGTTCCCTCGTACTCCCAGAAAGGCGCGAGCGCATGACACAGCACCCAGTGTCCTGGCTGCGTAGGCAGGCAGCCGGAATTGTGGCCCTCGCTGTCATGGTGAGCGCCTTTTACGCCGTGAAGCCGGACGAGTCCTCCGCGGCGGAGAAGAAGGAACTCGCGAAGTCCTTCGCATTCGAGCCGATGTCGATTTCCATGCCGGCCGGCTACAAGCAGCAGACCGTGCGCAAGGTGAACAAGGCGTACAAGCACATCGAGGCGTGGATCTCCTCGGTGGGCGCCGGCGTGGCCATGAACGACATCGACAACGACGGCCTCTCCAACGACCTGTGCATCACCGACCCGCGGATCGACCAGGCCGTGGTCACCCCGGCCCCGGTCCCCGGCCGCAAGAGCGCCACGTACGCGCCCTTCGTGCTGGACCCGGCGCCGCTGCCGAAGAGCAAGTACAGCGCGCCCATCGGCTGCGTGCCCGGTGACTTCAACGAGGACGGCGCCACCGACCTCCTCGTCTACTACTGGGGCCGCACCCCGGTGATCTTCCAGCAGAAGAAGGAGGCCTGGGACAAGAAGATGCCGCCCAAGGCCGAGTGCTTCGAGCCGGTGGAGCTGGTCCCGGGCAGCGGCGGCAGCATCTACACCGGCCCGCTGTGGAACTCCAACGCGGCCGCGGTCGCCGACTTCGACGGCGACGGCCACAAGGACATCTACATCGGCAACTACTTCCCCGAGAGCCCCGTCCTCGACTGGACGAAGGACGGCGGGGTCACGATGAACGACTCCATGTCGCACGCCCAGAACGGCGGCGGCGGGCACTTCTTCCTGTGGACCGCCGGCGGCTACAAGCGGATCCCCGGCACCGACGTCGTCCCGAAGGGCCGCGCGCACGGCTGGACCCTGGCCGCCTCCGCCACCGACGTGGACGGGGACCTGCTGCCCGAGCTGTACCTCGGCCTCGACTTCGGTTCGACCACCCTGCTGCACAACCGGTCCACCCCCGGCAACCTCAAGTTCTCCGAGGTCAAGGCCAGCCACAACGGCCTGATGCCGAAGTCGAAGGAGATCGGGCGCAGCTCCTTCAAGGGCATGGGCATCGACTGGGCCGACCTGAACGGCGACGGCCTCCTCGACTCCTTCATCTCGAACATCACCACCTCGTTCGGCATCCAGGAGTCCAACTACACCTTCATCAGCAAGGCGAAGGACCTGGACGACCTGCACCGCAAGATGAGCGACGGCAAGGCCCCGTGGAAGGACGAGAGCGCCTCCCTGAACACGGCCTGGTCCGGCTGGGGCTGGGACGCCAAGATGGGCGACTTCGACAACGACGGCCGTCCGGAGATCACGCAGGCCACCGGCTTCGTGAAGGGCAAGCGCAGCCGCTGGGCGCAGCTCCAGGAGCTCGCCACCGCCAACGACCAGCTGGTCCGGCACCCGTACTGGTGGCCGAAGGTGGAGGCGGGCGACGACCTCGCCGGCGACCAGTTCCTGCGCTTCTGGACCCGCAACGGCGACAAGTACGACAACGTCTCCAAGGAGCTCGGGCTCGGGGTCCCCGTGCCCACCCGCGGCATCGCCACCGGTGACGCCGACGGCGACGGGCGCCTGGACTTCGTGGTGGCCCGGCAGTGGGACGCCCCCGTCTTCTACTGCAACCTCAGCCCCGCGAACAACGACTTCCTCGGCCTGAAGCTGGTCGACGAGAACGGGTCCCCCGTGGTCGGCGCCCAGGTCACCGTCGCCTTCCCGGACGGCAGGAAGCTGCTCGGCCGCGTCGACGGCGGCAGCGGCCACTCCGGCAAGCGCAGCACCGACGTCCACATCGGCCTCGGCAAGGTCAGCGGACCCGTGCAGGCCGACATCGCCTGGCGGGACAAGACCGGCCAGGTCCGCAAGCAGGCTCTTTCGCTGAGCCCCGGCTGGCACTCGGTCCAGCTCGGCACCGAGGCCAAGGAGAAGTGACCGTGTCGTCTTCCACTGCCACCGCGCCTGCCACCGGCAGCCCAGCCACGCCCGCCGGGGCACCGGCCAAGCCCGCCGGCGGACCGCGCCACGACCCCAAGGTGATCACCGCGCTCAAGCGGTTCGCCATCTCGATCTCGGTGCTGAACATCCTCGGCTACACCGTGCTCGGTTTCGAGCAGGGCTGGCTGTGGCCGTTCATCGCCGTGGCCACCGGCTACACCACCGAACTGGTCCTGGAGTGGATCAGCGCCAAGGGCGAGGGCCGGGCCCCGCGGTACGCGGGCGGCGGGTTCAAGGGACTCGTGGAGTTCCTGTACCCCGCGCACATCACCAGCCTCGCGGTGAACATGCTGACGTACGTCAACGACCGCTACTGGGTCATGATGTTCGGCGTCATCGTCGCCGTCGGTACCAAGCACGTGCTGCGCGCCCCGCTCAAGGGCCGCATGCGGCACTACATGAACCCGTCGAACTTCGGCATCATGATCATCCTGGTGCTGTTCCCCTGGGCCAGCATCGCCCCGCCGTACCACTTCACCGAGTACCTGACGGGCACCACCGCCCCCGGTGACTGGATCCTTCCGGCCGTCATCATCACGCTCGGCACCATGCTCAACGCCAAGCTCACCAACCGCATGCCGCTGATCATGGGCTGGCTCGTGGGCTTCGCCCTCCAGGCCATCATCCGAGGCTGGATGTTCGACACCTCCATCCCCGCCGCCCTGGGCATGATGACGGGCACGGCCTTCGTGCTCTTCACCAACTACATGGTCACCGACCCGGGCACCTCGCCCTCCCGGAAGTCCTCCCAGATCGCCTTCGGCGCCGGAGTCGCCGCCGTCTACGGCCTGCTGATGGCCGTGAACATCACGTACGGCATCTTCTTCGCCACCGCCATCGTCTGCCTGATCCGCGGCCTGTACCTGTGGGGCCTGCACTACCAGGAGCAGCAGCGCAAGGCGGCCGCCCAGGGCGCCGGCCTGCGCCCGGTGGAGCCCCTCGCCGCCGTCCCGTCGCCCGCTCCGGCGGCCGTCGCGGCGCCCGTCGAGGCCCCGGTCAAGCTGCCGGCCGTGGCCGAGACCATCCCGATGACCACGGTGGCCGCCGCCCCCGTCTCCGCCGTCACCGACCCGTGCACCGCAGGCACCTGCCAGCACGGCAAGTGCGCGGCCATGCGGGCCGCCGCCGTCAAGGACGAGAAGGTGACGGTGTCCCTGTGAGCAGAATCGCCATCGTCGGGATAGCGGGCCGCTATCCCGACGCCACCAGCCACCGCGAGCTCTGGGAGAACGCGGTCGCGGGCCGGCGGGCCTTCCGCCGCCTGCCCGACGTACGGATGAACCTCGCGGACTACTGGGACGCGGACCCGGCCGCGCCGGACCGCTTCTACGCCCGCAACGCGGCCGTCCTGGAGGGCTACTCCTTCGACCGCATCGCCCACCGGATCGCCGGCAGCACCTACCGGTCCACCGACCTGACCCACTGGCTGGCCCTGGAGACCGCCTCGCAGGCCCTGGCCGACGCCGGGTTCGCGGGCGGCGAGGGACTGCCGAAGGAGCGCACCGGCGTCATCGTCGGCAACACCCTCACCGGCGAGTTCTCCCGCGCCAACGTCATGCGGCTGCGCTGGCCGTACGTACGGCGGGTGCTCGCGGCCGCCCTGAAGGCCGAGGCATGGGAGGACGAGAAGACCGCCGACTTCCTCGCCGGCGTGGAGGAGGCGTACAAGCAGCCCTTCCCCGCCATCGACGAGGACACCCTCGCCGGCGGCCTGTCCAACACCATCGCGGGCCGGATCTGCAACTACTTCGACCTCAACGGCGGCGGCTACACCGTCGACGGGGCCTGCTCCTCCTCCCTGCTGTCGGTCACGACGGCCGCCACCGGACTGGTCAACGGAGACCTGGACGTGGCCGTCGCGGGCGGCGTGGACCTGTCCATCGACCCCTTCGAGATCATCGGCTTCGCCAAGACCGGCGCGCTGGCCAAGCGGGAGATGC
The DNA here is from genome assembly GCF_055572195.1 of Streptomyces sp. NPDC030809. Classification (NCBI taxonomy): domain Bacteria; kingdom Bacillati; phylum Actinomycetota; class Actinomycetes; order Kitasatosporales; family Streptomycetaceae; genus Streptomyces; species Streptomyces sp. NPDC030809. The sequence continues at coordinate 211,942 of NZ_JBVIDV010000013.1, read as the reverse complement.
GGCTCTACGACCGCGGCTCCAACGGCTTCTGGCCCGGCGAGGGCTGCGGCATGGTCGTCCTGATGCGCGAGGAGGACGCCCTCGCGGCCGGCCACCGCATCTACGCCTCGGTCGCCGGCTGGGGCATCGCCTCCGACGGCCAGGGCGGCATCACCCGCCCCGAGGTCAGCGGCTACCAGCTGGCCATGCGCCGCGCCTACGAGCGGGCCGGGTTCGGCGCCGACACCGTGCCGCTCTTCGAGGGCCACGGCACCGGCACCGAGGTCGGCGACGCCACCGAGCTGCGCGCCATCATGGGCGCGCGCGCCGAGGCGAACCCGAAGGCGCCGACCGCCGCGATCAGCTCCATCAAGGGCATGATCGGCCACACCAAGGCCGCCGCCGGCGTCGCCGGACTCATCAAGGCGGCCATGGCGGTGGACGCGGCGATGCTGCCGCCCGCCATCGGCTGCGTGGACCCGCACGACCTCCTCACCGACGAGAAGGCCAACCTCCGGGTGCTGCGCAAGGCCGAGGCCTGGCCCAAGGACGCCCCGCTGCGCGCGGCCGTCACCGCCATGGGCTTCGGCGGCATCAACACCCACGTGGTCGTCGACAAGGCCGTGCCCAAGCGGCGCCCGGCCCCCAGCCGCCGCGCCACCACCCTCGCCGCCTCCCTGCAGGACGCCGAACTCCTGCTGGTCGACGGCGAGTCCCCGCAGGCGCTGGCCGACCGCCTCACCGAGGTGGCGGACTTCGCCGCGCAGCTCTCGTACGCGCAGGTCGGCGACCTCGCCGCCACCCTCCAGCGGGAGCTGCGCGAACTGCCCTACCGGGCCGCCGCCGTGGTCACCTCCCCCGAGGACGCCGAGCTGCGGCTGCGCCGCCTCGCCGAGACCCTCGGCCAGGGCACGGTCTCGCAGTTCTCCGAGGACGGCCGGACCTTCCTCGGCAAGGCCGCGGACGGGGACGCCCGCATCGGGTTCCTCTTCCCGGGCCAGGGCTCGGGCAAGGGCACCGGCGGGGGCGCGCTGCGCCGCCGCTTCACCGAGGCCGCCGAGGTCTTCGACAAGGCGGGCCTGCCCACCAGCGGGGACATGGTCGCCACCGACGTGGCGCAGCCGCGCATCGTCACCGGCTCCACCGCGGGCCTGCGGGTGCTGGACGCCCTGGGCATCGAGGCGGACGTGGCCGTCGGCCACAGCCTCGGCGAACTGTCCGCGCTGCACTGGGCGGGCGCCTTCGACGCGGCCACCGTGCTGGAGGCGGCCCGGGTGCGCGGCGCGGCGATGGCCGAGCACAGCGCCTCGGGCACGATGGCCTCGCTGGCCGCCGCCCCCGAGGCGGTGGCCCCGCTGACCGAGGGCCTGGACGTGGTCGTCTCCGGCTACAACGGCCCCCGGCAGACCGTGGTCGCCGGCACCGTCGAGGCGGTCGAGGAGGTGGGCCGGCGGGCCGCGCAGGCCGGGGTGCAGTGCACCCGCCTCGCCGTCTCGCACGCCTTCCACTCCCCGCTGGTCGCCCCGGCGGCCGACTCCTTCGGCGAGTGGCTGGCCGGCACCGAGTTCGGCGGTGTGGACCGCCGGGTGGTGTCCACCGTCACCGGCGAGGAGCTGGAGCAGGACGGGGACCTCGCCAAGCTGCTGCGCCGGCAGATCACCGAGCCGGTGCTGTTCACCCAGGCCGTCGAGGCGGCCGCGGCGGACGTGGACCTGTTCGTCGAGGTCGGGCCCGGCCGGGTGCTGACCTCGATGGCCGCGGCCACGGTCGGGGTGCCGGCGGTCGCGCTGAACACCGACGACGAGTCGCTCAAGTCCCTGCTGCAGGTGGTCGGAGCCGCGTACGTGGCCGGCGCCCCGCTGATCCACGAGCGGCTCTTCCGCGACCGGCTGACCCGGCCGCTGGAGATCGGCACCGAGTTCAGCTTCCTCACCAGCCCCTGCGAGCAGGCGCCCGAGATCAGCCTGCCGGCCGGGCGCGCCCCGCGCCCCGCGGGCGAGGACGGCGCCGAGGGCGCGGCCGCGGACCCCGCGGCCGGTGCGGCGGAGGGGGAGACCCCCCTGGAGGTGCTGCGGGCGCTCGTCGCCGAGCGCGCCGAGCTGCCCCCGGAGCTGGTCGCCGACGACAGCAGCCTGCTGGACGACCTGCACATGAGCTCCATCACCGTGGGCCAGATCGTCAACCAGGCGGCCACCCGGCTGGGGATCGGCGCCGCGCAGGTGCCGACGAACTTCGCCACGGCCACCGTGGCCCAGCTCGCCGAGGCGCTGGAGGAGCTGATCGGCTCCGGCGGCGGGGCGGCGGGCAGTACCCCGCTGGTCACCGGATCCGCGGTGTGGGCCCGCCCGTTCGCGGTGGACCTCGACGAGGTGCCGCTGGTGCCGGGCACCCCGGGGGCCAACGGCTCCTGGGAGCTGTTCACCGCCGGCCAGGGCGCCTTCGGGCAGCAGCTCAAGGAGGCCCTGGAGAAGGCCGGCGTGGGCGCGGGCGTGGTGGTCTGGCTGCCGCCGGCCTGCCCGGCCGAGCACATCGAGCAGGCCCTCGACGGTGCCAAGTCGGCCCTGGCGGGCGACCGCGAGCGGCGGTTCGTCCTGGTGCAGCACGGCCGCGGAGCGGCCGGACTCGCCAAGACCCTGCACCAGGAGGGCCACCTGCGGACGACCATCGTCCACACCCCGGCCCCCGACGAGCAGGCCGTGCAGGCGGTCGTCGCCGAGGTCGCGGCCACCGGCCGCTTCACCGAGGTGCACTACGACGCCGAAGGGGTGCGCCGGGTCCCGACCCTGCGGGCCCTGCCCCCGGCGGCCGCCCGCACCGAGCACGTCATCGGCTCCGAGGACGTCCTCCTCGTCACCGGCGGCGGCAAGGGCATCACCGCCGAGTGCGCCCTCGCCGTGGCCCGGGAGACCGGCGCGAAGCTGGCCGTCCTGGGCCGGTCCGACCCGGCCGAGGACAAGGACCTCGCCGAGAACCTGGCCCGCATGGCGGACAGCGGCGTCACCGTCGCCTACGCCCGCGCGGACGTCACCGACCCGGCCCGGGTCACGGCGGCGGTCGCCGAACTCGCCGGGAAGCTGGGCCCCGTCACCGCCCTGCTGCACGGCGCCGGGCGCAACGAGCCGGGCGCCCTGACCTCCCTCGGCATCGAGGACTTCCGGCGCACCTTCGCGCCGAAGGTCGACGGCCTGCGGGCCGTGCTCGACGCCGTCGGCGAGGGCAGCCTGAAGCTGCTGGTCACCTTCGGCAGCATCATCGGCCGGGCCGGCCTGCGCGGCGAGGCGCACTACGCCACCGCCAACGAGTGGCTGGCCGACATCACCGAAGAGGTGGCCCGTACGCAGCCCGGCTGCCGGGCCCTGTGCATGGAGTGGTCGGTCTGGTCCGGCGTCGGCATGGGCGAGAAGCTCTCCGTCGTCGAGACCCTCTCCCGCGAGGGCATCGTGCCGGTCTCCCCGGACGCCGGTGTCGAGATCATGCTGCGGCTGATCGGCGACCCCGACGCCCCCGTGGTCACCGTCATCAGCGGCCGTACGGAGGGCATCGCCACGGTCCGCAAGGACCTGCCGCAGCTGCCGCTGCTCCGCTTCACGGGCACCCCGCTGGTGCGCTACCACGGCGTGGAGCTCGTCACCGAGGTCGAGCTGAACGCGGGCACCGACGCCTACCTGCCCGACCACCTCCTCGACGGGAACCTGCTCCTCCCCGCCGTCCTCGGCATGGAGGCCATGGTCCAGGTCGCGCACGCGGCCACCGGCTGGGACAAGGTCCCGGTCATCGAGGGGGCCAAGTTCCTGCGGCCCATCGTGGTCCCGCCCAACGGCTCCGCCCGGATCCGGATCGCGGCCACCGTGACCGGACCGGACACCGTGGACGTGGCGATCCACGCCGAGGACACCGGCTACGTCGCCGAGCACTTCCGGGCCCGGCTGCTCTACGGAGAGCTGCCGATCCCCGAGGGCGACCCGGAGCAGGTGCCCGCGGGGGTCCCCGCGGCCCCGCTGGAGCCCGTCGCGGACCTGTACCGCAGCGGGGTCCTCTTCCAGGGCGACCGCTTCCAGCGGCTGCGGCACTTCCACCGGGCGGCCGCCCGGCACGTCGACGCCGACGTGGCGCTGGGCGCGCCGACCGGCTGGTTCGCCCCGTACCTGCCGGCGCAGCTGCTGCTCGCCGACCCGGGCATGCGCGACGCGCTCATGCACGGCAACCAGGTCTGCGTCCCCGACGCGACCCTGCTGCCCTCGGGCATCGAGCGGCTGTACCCGCTGGCGGCGGGGGCGGACGTGCCCGAGCAGGTCCGCTACTGCGCCACCGAGCGCTACCGCGACGGAGACACGTACGTGTACGACATCGCGGTGCGCGACGCCGAGGGCACCGTCGTCGAGCGCTGGGACGGCCTGACCCTGCACGCCGTCCGCAAGAACGACGGCGCCGGCCCCTGGGTGGAGCCGCTGCTCGGCTCCTACCTGGAACGGACCCTGGAGGAGGTGCTCGGCACGCACATCGCGGTCGCGGTGGAGCCGGACGCCCCCGGGGCCGACGGCTCGGTCGCGTCCCGCCGGGCGCAGACCGCGATCGCGGTGCAGCGGGCCCTCGGCGACACCGCCGAGATCCGCTACCGGCCCGACGGCCGGCCCGAGACCGACGGGGGCCGGGAGATCTCGGCCGCCCACGGCCTGGGCGTCACGGTCGGCGTGGTCGCGGACCGCACGGTCGCCACCGACGTGGAGGCCGTCAACGTCCGCTCCGAGGAGGAGTGGGCGGGGCTGCTCGGCGAGCACGCACCGCTCGCCGCCCTCGTGGCGGCCGAGACGGGCGAGGCGCCGGACACGGCGGCCACCCGCGTGTGGAGCGCCGTCGAGTGCCTGAAGAAGGCCGGGATCCTCGCGGGCGCCCCGCTCACGCTGGTCCCCGGATCGCGGCCCAACTGGGTCGTGTTCACCGCCGGCGGGCTGCGGATCGCCACCTTCGTCACGGCCCTGCGCGGCGCGCTGGACCCCGGTGTCTTCGCCTTCCTCACCGACGGGGCGGACGGGTCGTGACGGGGCGGGCGGACCACTTCGAGTACCGGCACACGGTGGCCTTCGCGGAGACCGACCTGTGCGGCACCGCCGACTACGTGCACTACCTGCACTGGCAGGCACGCTGCTGGCAGCTGTTCCTGCGCCGGGCGGCGCTCGACGAGCTCGACGGGACCAACGGACCGGTCGGGCCGGACGGGATCGGTGGTTCGCCCGCCGACCTGCGGCTGTTCACGCTGCAGGTGGACTGTGAACTCTTCGAGGCGGTCTCCGCGCAGGACCGCCTGTCCGTAAGGATGCGTGCGGCCGGACTGGGCCACACGCAGATCGACCTGACGTTCGACTACGTCAAGGTGACAGGGGACGGGGACGTCCCGGTGGCCCGGGGCAGCCAGCGCGTGGTGTGTCTGCGCGGCCCCGACGCCGCCCCCGTCCCCGCACTGATCCCCGACGCGCTGGCACACGCGCTGGCGCCCTACGCGGCCGGGATTCGGCCGCCGGCAGGGAGGCAGACATGACTCTGATGGCCGCTCCGTCCGCGGAGCTCGTCGACATGGACGACCGGACCCAGTTGCGCAGGACCTTCGGGGCCTTCCCCACCGGGGTCACCATCGTGACCGTCGGTGGGGACGCCCCGCGGGGCATGACCGCCAACTCCTTCACCTCGGTGTCGCTGGAGCCACCGCTGGTGCTGGTCTGCGTCAACAAGGACGCGGTCATGCACCGCAGCCTGGACCGCTCCGACACCTTCTCGGTGTCGGTGCTCGCCGCCCACCACGAATCGGTGGCCCGGCACTTCGCCAACAGCTCGCGGCCCGCGGGGGCCGACCAGTTCGCCGCCGTGGACTGGGTGCCCGGCCGGGTCACGGACGCCCCGCTGATCTCCGGGGCGGTGGCCCAGTTCGAATGCGAGAAGTGGGGGCCCGGCTACGACGGCGGCGACCACACCATCTTCCTCGGCCGGGTGCTCTCCGCGGCCCGCCGGCCCGAGAGCGAGGGCATCCTCTTCTCGGGCGGCCGGTTCCGCCGGATCGTCCCCGAGCACGCCGAAGGCAGGGCGGCATGAAGATCCACCCACCCGGGCCGCCTCTCCGGTCGATGCCGGGACTGCTGAAGAAGCTCGCCTTCGACCGGCTGGCCCTCATGCAGGACTCCGCGGACCTCGGCGACGCGGTACGGGTCAACATGGGCCCGAAGAAGCTGTACATCTTCAACCGGCCGGACTACGCCAAGCACGTCCTGGCCGACAACGCCGACAACTACCACAAGGGCATAGGCCTCGTGCAGGCCCGCAGGGTGCTCGGCGACGGACTGCTCACCAGCGACGGGGAGGTGTGGAAGAAGCAGCGGCGGGCGGTGCAGCCGGCCTTCAAGCCGGGGCGCATCAACCGGCAGGCGGACGCCGTCGCCCAGGAGGCGGCGAACCTGGTGGACCTGCTCCGCCGGCACGAGGGCAAGGGCCCCGTCGACGTCCTGCACGAGGTCACCGGGCTGACCCTCGGGGTGCTCGGCCGCACCCTGCTCGACTCCGACCTCGGTGCGTACGACTCCATCGCGCACGCCTTCGAGGAGGTCCAGGACCAGGCCATGCTGGAGATGGTCACCCAGGGGGCCACCCCGGGCTGGCTGCCGTTCCCCGCACAGGCCCGCTTCCGCCGGGCCCGCAGGGAGCTCCACCGGGTGGCCGACGCCCTCGTGGCCGACCGGGTGGCCCGCATGAAGGACGGCGAGGAGCCGGACGACGCGCTGTCGCGGATCATCGTGACCGCCCGCGCGCAGGAGAGCGACCGGGAACGCGAACGGCAGCGGCTGCGCGAGGAGCTGGTCACCCTGCTGCTCGCCGGCCACGAGACCACCGCGAGCACCCTGGGCTGGGTCCTGTACCTGCTGGAGCAGCACCCGGATGCGCGCGAGGGGGTGCGGGAGGAGGCCCGGGCGGTCCTCGGCGATCGCGTGCCCGAGGTCGCCGACCTGCACAGGCTGACGTACACCACCAAGGTCATCCAGGAGGCGATGCGGCTGTACCCGCCGGTGTGGGTGCTGCCCCGGGTCGCCCAGCAGGACGACGAGGTGGGCGGCTGGCACGTGTCCGCCAAGGCCGACGTGCTCGTCTGCCCGTACGTCATGCACCGCAACCCCGACCTGTGGGAGGACCCGCTGCGCTTCGACCCGGAGCGGTTCGACCCCAAGCGGGCGGCCGGGCGGGACCGGTACGCGTACATCCCGTTCGGCGCGGGACCCCGGTTCTGCATCGGGAGCAACCTCGGGATGATGGAGGCCGTGTTCGTCGCGGCGCTCGTCACCCGGGACCTCGACCTGCGCATGGATCCGTGCCACCCGGCCGTGCCCGAGGCGATGCTGTCGCTGCGGATGCGCGGGGGCATGCCGATGACGGTGCATCCGGTGCGCTGAGGAACGGGCGCGGAAAAGGGGCCGTACGCGGAGGAGTTCCGCGTACGGCCCCTTTGCCGTGCCCGGGGAGGGCCGGCTACTGGCCGGTGCCGAAGCGGGCCAGGAGCACCGGGGGATCCAGGACGTCCAGCGGCCGCAGCACGATCTCGGCGGGCCGCAGCAGCGCCCCGGGGCGCACCGTGACGGGCCCGTGGTGGCCGACGGACAGCGCGACCGGGTCCTCGCCGTCCGCGTGCGTCCGCTCGTGCCCCAGCGGGGTCGTGTGGACCAGGATGTGCCAGGTGCCCGTCGGCACGTCCCTGAGCTCGAAGGCGCCCGGGCCGTCCAGCACGGTCCAGCGCACGGGCCGGCCCTGGCGGACCCGGCCGGGGAACAGGCCCACGAACACGGGGGCCGCCTCCATGCCGGGCGGCAGGACCACGCGGCCGCGCAGCGACAGGCTCGCGGCCACGGAGGTGCCCTTCACCACGGTTGCCGGCGGGAACTTCGGCTGCATTCCGCCGCGCTCGCGGTAGGCGCTCGGGGAAAGCCCGACGCACGCCTTGAATCGCGAGCTGAAGGTGCCGACGCTGCTGTATCCGACCTGGCTGCTGATATCGGCCACACTGAAATCGGTCAGCACGAGCAGCCGCTTGGCCTCCTGAATCCGCAGGGCGGAAAGGAAACGGCCGGGCGAGGTGCCGGTGACGTCCCGGAAAATCCGGGTGAAGTGGAACTTGCTGAACATCGCCGTGCGGGCCATGTCGTCGATCGTCAGATCCTGTCCGAGATTGACGTGCATGTAGTTGATCACTCGGCGGACGGCGTGCTCGATGGTCGTGGTGGTCACCGTATCTCCCTGTCCTTCCGGGGCGTCAACGCCGAGTTGGCTGAGTCGTGTGCATGTCTGCGGACGGGCGTGCCGGACCGGTGTGCCGGCGCACCGCCAGCTCCTCCGCGAACCGCCGCCACACGTCCGAGCAGTGCCGCGCGAGGTCCGCGATGGCGTCCGTGGCGTGCGGGGGGACGGCGTCCACGCGCTTGCGCCAGGCCTCGTCGACCATGAAGTGCGTGTGGAGCCAGCGGATGAACTCCCGGCCCGCGTCCGAACCCCGCAGGGAGGGATCCCCCGCCAGCCGGGACAGGGTGTCCAGCGGCGGCCGCGAGCGCGGTGAGAGCCCCGGAGCGCCCCCCGCGGCCGCGCTGCGCGGCTGCGCGGCCACCCGGTAGGCGGGGGCCGCGGGGCCGCCGCCGGGCGCCCCGCCGGACCCCGGCCGGGCCGCTTCCCGCTTGGCGGCCTGCGCCGCGCTCGACGCCTGCCGGCTCTGGGGCACCGGGTCCTCGCCGCGCAGCAGGCGCTGGCGCACGTCGTGGGCCGTGCCCAGGGAGAGCCCGGTCTTCTCCACGACGGTGCGCAGCGGCAGGCCCGGGTCGCGCGCGAGCAGCTCCGCCGCGTGCATGCGCTCGGCGGTCCGGTCCAGCGGGTGCGCGCGGCCGTCCGCACCCGTACGCATGTTCAGGGGTGGAGATCCCGCGGCTGAACACACCCGTACGCCGGCGACCGTCTTGGCGTCGAGCCCGACGTGCGCGGCGACGGCGCGGTCGGACAGGCTCGGGTGCGAGGCGAGGATCCGGGCGGCGGCCGTCTTGCGCTCGGCCACCGACAGCGGCAGGCCGTGCGAGATGTTCGCGGCCACCGACCGCAGGAACACCTGGTCCTCGGCGCCGTCGAAGAACCGCACCTCGACGGTGTCCATGCCCTTCAGGGCGGCCGCACGGATGCGGTGCATACCGTCCACGACCCGCATCGTCGGCCGGTGGACCAGCACCGGCGGCAGCGAGCCGTAGACCGAGGCGAGCCGGCGGACGTGCGACTTGTCGATGCCGCCGAGCCGGGGCGAATCCGCCGGGAGGAGTTCGACGATGCGTACCCGGTGCGTGGGATCCGGCGGCGGCTGGGCTTCGTCTGCACTTTTCACGTTGCCCCCAACCAAGAGACCAAGGCGCGCTTCCGCATGACGTCTTGTCCCGCAGAAGGAATGTCACGTGCTGGTGAGGAATGCATCCGGGCTCAGAGCCTAGTGACGGGTCGGGCGGGGGGCCGATTTCCCGGGCCGCGTCGCGCCAACTCTGGAGAATCGGGTTCACTCTCGCTGCGACTTTGGCTTGTTGCTTGAACTGGGGGGCCGCTTCTAGTTTTCTCTCACGCCGCAAGGCAACCACTCAGAGCAAACCGGAAGGAGAGCGAAGTGAGCGAGCAGAACACGCGAGTGGCGCCCGACGGCGAACACCGGACGATGACGCTGGAGGCTTGGGCCGACACCATCGTCCCGGGGCAGAAGCGCTGGCCCGGAGACCGCGCGATAGCCGGTGTCGCCACCGGCGGCGGCGCGGTCGAGGCCGGCGCGCTGGACCTCCTGAAGTGGGATGCCACCGGCATCCACGACGGCCTGGACGACCTGGCGAACCTCGCGGACGAGCACGCCCGCACGTACGCCGCGGAGCAGGGCCTGACCCTCGACGAGGACGTACCCCCCTTCGTCGCCCTCGACTACGACCACCGGGTCGCCGTGGTGCAGCGGCTGACCACCCCCGGACACCCGGAAAAGGAGTTCTGGGTGATGCTCTCGCTCTTCTGCAACATGGCCTTCGACTCCGCCGCCCACCTGCACACGGCCGAGGCCCTGGCCGACGGCCACCCCGGCCTGGCGGCCATGGGCATCTCGCACCCCGATGCGGACGGCCTCTGGCGCTTCAAGAACTTCGGCTACGGCCGCGAACTCGCCCGACTCCACCCGGACACGACGGCCACTGGGAGCCCCGCATGAGCAGCACCGTGGAACGTACCGAGGTCCTGGTCATCGGCAGCGGTTTCGGCGGCGCCATCGCCGCCTACCACCTCGCCGCGGGCGGTGCGAAGGTCACCGTCCTGGAGCGCGGGCCCTGGCTGAAAAGCGACGACTTCGAGCACGACTACAAGCTCGGCTCCTCCTACACCCGGGCCTTCGACTTCGTCGTCGGCGACGGGATGAGCATCCTCGGCGGCAACTGCGTCGGCGGCGGCAGCGTCGTCTACTTCGCGGCGATGCCCCGGGCCCCCCGGTTCGTCTTCGACCGGCACGGATCCATCGGCCGCCGCATGTGGCCGGGAGCCGTCAGCCGCGACACCCTCGACCCCTGGTACGACCGGGTGGAGGAGTCCCTCTCCGTCACCCAGCAGACCTGGAACGACGTCAGCTACGCGGGCGGCCTGTGGGCCGCGGCCTGCAACCACGCCGGCCGCACCGCCAACCCGCTCGCGGTCGCCATCGACAACACCAAGTGCACCAACTGCAACTGGATGATGGCCGGCTGCCGCTTCGAGGCCAAGCAGTCCCTGCTGGTCAACTACCTGCCCGCCGCACTCGCCCACGGGGCCGAGATACGCCCGCTGCACGAGGTGCAGCACATCTCCCGGACCTCGGACGGCGACTACCGGATCCACTACAACATCGTCCACGACGAGGACTACCGCCTGCAGAACGGCAGCGGGGTCATCGAGGCGAAGATCGTGGTCATCGCCGCCGGAGCCGGCGCCACGCCGGTGATCCTCCAGCGCAGCGAGGCCCACCTCGGCACCATGCCGAGGGCCGTCGGCCGGTACTTCTCCGGCAACGGGGAACGGCTCAACACGGCCATCATCGACGAGGACAAGGCCGCCGAGCTCTTCGGCCTCGACCGCGGCGACGGCATCGCCTACATGGCCAACCAGATCGGCAAGGGCCCGACCGTGGCCAGCTGGGACCGGCTCGACGGCTCCCTGCCCGAATACTCCCGCTACTCGCTGGAGCAGCTGTACTTCCCGCCCGGCCTCGGGACGATCCTCGCCCAGGCCCCCGACGCGCTCGGACCGACCTGGTTCGGCAAGGACAAGAAGGAGATCCTCAAGCGCTGGACCTCGTGGCTGACCATCTTCTCGATGATCGAGGACGACAACGAAGGAGTCTTCGGACCGCCGCCGGCGACCGGGAACGCCCACCGGATCTCCCAGCAGATGCTGGGCCGCGGCAACCTCAGGTACGACCCCACTCCGAACACCCTGGGCGCATGGGCCAAATCCGACGCCGAAGTGAAGGAGATCCTGGAGAAGGACGGCCTGGCCAAGGTCATGCCGTGGACCAACGACCTGGTGGGCGCCTACACCGTGCACCCGCTCTCCTCCTGCCGGATGGGAGACGACCCGCACACGTCCGCCCTCGACGACCGCAGTGAACTGCGCGGGCACCCCGGGATCTTCGTCACCGACGGCTCGGCCGTCCCCGGAGCCCTCACCGTCAATCCGGCCATGACCATCGCCGCACTCGCCGAGCGCTCCGTTCCGGCCATCGTGCAGGCCGCCCAGAGCAAGGGCATCTCCGTCAGCTACGGGGCACCGGCCCCCGACGGCTCCCGCAGCGGGCGCAAGAACGTCCTGCCGCTGCTGCCCACCCTGACGCGCAGCTGACCTGCGCGCATCCGGACACCCCCGGCACACCGCCGTCCGACAGCGAGGAATCGCTTCGGGCGGACGTGCCTCCCGAGTGGGTTGTTTCAAGCAACCGCCTCGAACACCCCTTTCCGAGCACCACCGCATCACCCCGGAACCGCCATGACGCACCCAAAGACCCCGGCACGCCACCTCTGACTCTGCGAAGGACGAACATGACTGCGACCACCGTCGACTACTTCGAGTACACCCACACCGTCGGCTTCGAGGAGACCAACCTCGTCGGCAACGTGTACTACGTGAACTACCTCCGCTGGCAGGGCCGCTGCCGGGAGCTGTTCCTCAAGCAGAAGGCGCCCGCCGTCCTCGCCGACGTCCAGGACGACCTCAAGCTCTTCACCCTGAAGGTCGACTGCGAGTTCTTCGCGGAGATCACGGCCTTCGACGAGCTGTCGATCCGGATGCGGCTGACCGAGCTGGGCCAGACCCAGCTGGAGTTCACCTTCGACTACGTCAAGCTCGGCCAGGACGGCAGCGAGACGCTGATCGCCCGCGGCAAGCAGCGGATCGCCTGCATGCGCGGTCCCAACACCGCCACCGTCCCCTCCCTGATCCCCGAGGCGCTGGCCCAGGCGCTGGAGCCGTACACGAGCCCCCGGGCGCTCTCCCTGGCCGGCCGCGCCGCCTGATCCTCCCGCGGCACCCGCCGCACCCCTTCCGCCGCCCCGGCAGCGGACCGCGAACCCCGCAGCCCCACCCGTACGTGCCCCGCGCTCTGCCGGGTACGCACCGCGCACCGCCCGCCGCGTGACCACTCCGCGGAACGCACCTCGCGCCCTCCTGCACCGCACCACCGCACCACCGCAGATCCCGAAGATCCCGCAGCACCCCTGACGCGGCGCCTCCGTGCGCCCTCTTCCGCCGGCCGGTGGGTTGCATCAAGAAACGCACCGGCCCACCGCACCGGCCCACCGCACCGGCCCACCGCACCGGCCCCGACGCACGACCCACCGCACCGACCCCACCGGGTTGCATCACACAACCCACCGGATCCGGACCCGGACCCGGCCCCGCAGACACGGAAACCCCCGACCGAACCCAAGGAGACAGACATGAGCCTCAACGACGTCCTCAAGGACCTCACCGCCGACATCGACGCCGTCGCCGACCTGGTGGCCGGACTCGACGACGAGGCCTGGAACACCCCGACCCCGGCCACCGGCTGGAGCATCGCCGACCAGATCGCCCACCTGACCTTCATCTTCACCCTGGCCAAGACGGCCGCCGCGGCCCCCGAGGTCTTCAAGCAGATCACCGCCTCGGCCGCCGACGACTTCGACGGCGCGGTCAATGCGGCCCTCAAGCAGTTCAACGGCTTCCCGCCGAAGGAGCTGCTGGCCCGCTTCCGGGCCGAGGGCGAGGCCTCCGTGACCGCGCTGGCCGCCATTCCAGAGGGTCAGGTCGTCCCGTGGCTGGTCAACCCGCTGCCGCCGGTCGTGCTCGCCTGCGCCGGGATCATGGAGCTCTTCGGCCACGGCCAGGACATCGCCGACGCGCTGAAGGTCCGCCGCGAGCCCACGGACCGGCTGCTCAACCTCGTCAACTTCGCCTTCCTGACGCGTGACTTCGGCTACCACTCGCACGGTCTGACCCCGCCGGCCGCGCCCTTCCGGTTCGAGCTCACGGCACCCTCCGGCGAGGTGTGGACCATCGGCCCCGAGGACGCCGAGGACCGGGTCACCGGCTCCGCCCACGACTTCTGCCTGCTGGTCACCCGCCGCCGCCACCTGGACGACCTGGCCCTGTCCGCGACCGGCGAGGAGGCCCGCCGCTGGCTCGGCATCGCCCAGGCCTACCGCGGCCCGGCCGGCGAGGGCCGCACCCCCGGCCAGTTCGCGGAGCTCGACGCGTGAGCGGCCGCCCCGGCCCCGGCCGGTCCCCCGCACCGAGACCCGGCCCGCACCGCAGGCCCGCCATCCGCCTGCGCACCCGCACCCGCAGCCCACCAAGGAGACGACGATGAGCCCGAAGACCGACGGACCGGTCCTGCACCGCGTGACCGTGATCGGATGCGGGCTGATCGGCACCTCCGTCGCCCTCGCCCTGACCCGCGCCGGAGTGGCCGTGGCCCTGGAGGACCGCGACCCGCGGTCCCTGGCCACCGCCGTCGCGATGGGCGCCGGCGTTCCGAACTCCCCCTCCCTGCCGCCCGCCGACCTCGTGGTCGTCGCCACCCCGCCCTCCGCGGTCGTCGCGACCCTGGTCGAGGCGCAGGCCCGCGGCCTCGGCCACGCCTACACGGACGTGGCCAGCGCCAAGGAGCACATCTGGATCGAGGCCGGGCTGCGCGCCTGCGACGTACGCGGCTACGTGCCCGGCCACCCGATGGCGGGCCGTGAGCTCTCCGGCCCGGCCGCCGCCCGCACCGACCTCTTCGAGGGCCGGCCCTGGATCCTCTGCCCGTACCCGACGGTCGAGCCGGCGGCCCTCGACGCGGTCGACGCCCTCGTACGCCTCTGCGGCGGGATCCGGCGGGACATGAGCCCCGCGGACCACGACCGGGCGGTCGCCACCCTCTCCCACGCCCCGCACGTGCTGTCCTCCGCGCTCGCCGCCCAGCTGGCGGGCCTGGGGCACGAGACGCTCTCGCTGGCCGGCACCGGGGTACGCGACACCACCCGCATCGCGGGCGGCGACCCCGGTCTGTGGGGGGACATCCTGGGCCAGAACGCGGCCGCCGTCGCCGACAGCCTGGTCCGCGTGGCGGCCGAACTCACCATGGTGGCATCAGAGTTGAGGGCCACCGGCACCTGCGGATCGGATGCGGTGCACGAGTTCCTCGGCCGGGGCAACGCCGGGCGTGCGGACCTGCTGAAGGCCTCGCCCGGCCCCACCCCCGCGGCCCCTGCGGCCGCAGCCCCGGCCGCGGTCCCCGCCCCGGCCCCCGCCCCGGTCCCCGCCGCGTCCCCGGCCCGGCTCCGGTCCGGCCGGCGCGGTGCGCGGCGGCCCGGGGCCCGGCGGATCAGGTTGCGTACCGCCGCCGCCCAAGACCGCAAATCGAAAGATGCGCAGGGCGGTTGCCGAATGTGACCTTCTAGGCAACACGCCGAGGAGGAACGACCACATGGCCGCAGCCAACCACGGGGACGCCGTCGTGCCCGGTGACGAGCGCTACCAGGGGCTCCTGGAGGGCTACAACCACCGGTTCACCGGCAGCCCCGCGTACATCCGGCTCGTCACCGCCACCGAAGAGGTCGTCGAAGCCGTCGCCGAGGCCGTCGCTGCGGGCCGCCGCATCGCGGTCCGCAGCGGCGGCCACTGCTTCGAGGCCTTCACCTCCGACGGGATCGAGGTCCTGATCGACCTCTCCCGCATGCAGGAGGTCTCCTACGACGAGGAGATGGCGGCCTTCGAGGTCGGCGGCGGTGCGGTGCTCGGGAACCTCTACCCGGAGCTCCACCGCCGCTGGGGCGTCACCATCCCGGCCGGAACCTGCTTCGAGGTCGGGGTCGGCGGCCACATCACCGGGGGCGGCTACGGCCACCTCTCCCGCCGCGACGGCCTGGTCGTCGACCACCTGTACGCCGTGGAGGTCGTCACCGTCGCCGCCGACGGCACCGCCCGGGCGGTCGTCGCCACCAGGGAGCCGGACGACCCGCACCACGACCTGTGGTGGGCGCACACCGGCGGGGGCGGCGGCAACTTCGGCATCGTCACCCGGTTCTGGCTGCGCCGCCCCGGCCCCCGCCCGGCCCGCGCCGAGGACGCCCTGCCCAAGGCCCCCGCCCGCATGCACCGCGCCGACCTCACCTGGTCCTGGGACGGGCTCGACGAGGCCGCCTTCGGCCGGCTGCTGCGCAACTACGGCACCTGGTACGAGGAGAACAGCGCGCCCGGTTCCCCGTACGCGCACCTGTGGAGCAACCTCATCGTCCTGCACCGCTCCGCCGGCTCCTTCTTCATGACCTCCGTCATCGACGCGGACGTCCCCGACGCGGACAAGCTGCTCACCGCGCACCTGGAGGCCCTCACCGACGGGGTGGAGCCCGCGGCGGTGAACCGGGACACGGTGGACTGGATGGAGAGCTGGATGCCCTCCTACAGCTGGCCCAGCGACCCGCAGGGGCGCTACAAGAACAAGGCCGGCTACCTGCGCACGGGCTTCACCGCCCACCAGATCGCCGCCCTGTACCGGGGCCTGTCCAAGCCGGACTACGACAACCCGATGGGCTGCCTGGTCCTCACCGGCTTCGGCGGACAGGTCAACGCCGTGCCCGCCGACGCCACGGCCGTCGCCCAGCGCGACTGCATCCTCAAGGCCTCGTACTCGGCCGGGGCCTGGACCGACCCCGCGCAGGACGAGCTGCACATCGCGTGGGTGCGGGAGCTCTACCGCGACGTGTACGCGCACACCGGCGGCGTCCCCGTGCCCGGCCCCACCGACGACGGCTCGTACATCAGCTACCCCGACGTGGACCTGGCCGACCCGGCCTGGAACACCTCCGGCACCGGCTGGCAGACCCTCTACTACAAGGCCAACTACCCGCGGCTACAGCAGGTCAAGAAGGCCTACGACCCCCGGGACGTCTTCCGGCACGCCCTCTCGGTCGAACTGCCCGCGTGACGGCCCGCCCGCCCGTCCGGCCCGCGCCCTTCCCGCCCACCCGTGACACCACGCCCACACCGAAAGAGAGATCCGCCATGAGCGCCCAGACCACCGCCCTCGCCGAGGACGCCGCCGCCGTCGCCGCCGTACCCCAGCACATCGTCGCCGCCTGGGCCGAGCACGACGCCGACGCGTTCGCCGGCCTCTTCACCGAGGACGCCACCATGTGCCTCCCCGGCATCTACGTCACCGGGCGGGACCAGATCCGCGGCTTCATGACCCAGGCGTACCAGGGCCCCTTCAAGGGCACCCAGGTCACCGGCAGCCCGCTCACGGTCAAGTTCCTCAGCGCCGACAACGTCGTCGTCATCACCCAGGGCGGCATCCTCGCCCCGGGCGAGACCGAGGTCGCCGCCGAGCGGGCCGTGCGCGCCGTCTGGGTCCTCACCAAGCAGGACGGCGAGTGGCGGATCGCCGCCTACCAGAACACCCCCCTCAACGCTCCCTGACCCGGCCACGACCGAACCGAAGGAGAGGTGGCCAGTGGGCAACACGGCCGGCCGCCGGGCAGTGGTGCTCGGCGGCAGCATGGCGGGACTCCTCGCAGCACGAGTCCTGTCCGAGAGTTTCACCGAGGTGGTCCTCGTCGACCGCGACCGGCTGGAGGGCGTCACCGGCTACCGCCGGGGCGTGCCGCACGGCCGCCACGCGCACGGCCTGGTGGCGCGCGGACACCAGATCCTGGAGCAGCACTTCCCCGGCCTCACCGACGAGCTGCGCGCAGCCGGCGTGGTGACGGGCGACTTCAGCTCCGACGTCCGCTGGGTCTTCAACGGCCTGCGGCTGGCGCCCGGGCACTCCGGTCTGGTGTGCGTGCCCGCCGACCGGCCGCTGCTGGAGAACACGGTGCGCAGCCGGGTACGGGCGCTGCCCAACGTGTCCTTCACCGAGGAGCACGACATCCTCGGCCTGGAGACCACCCCGGACCGCGGCCGGGTCACCGGCGTGCAGGTCCAGGCCCGCACCCCCGGCTCCGGGCCCGAGGTCATCGAGGCGGACCTGGTGGTGGACACCACCGGGCGCGGCTCGCGGACCCCGGTCTGGCTGGAGGAGCTCGGCTACGCGCGCCCCGAGGAGGAGCGCGTCGAGATCGACCTCGCCTACACCACGCGCCGCTACCGGTTCGCCGAGGACCCGCTCGGCACCGACCTGGCGCTCATACCGGCGGCCACCCCGGACCACCCGCGCGGCGGCTTCTTCTACCGGCTGCCGCTCGACCCCTCGGAGTCGGGCGTCCTGTACGAGCTCTCCCTCACCGGCGTCCTCGGCGACCACCCGCCGACCGACCCGGAGGCCTTCACCGAGTTCGCCCGCACCCTCCCGGTCCCGGACATCTACGAGGCGATCGTCCGGGCCGAACCCCTCAACGACCCGGTCACCTTCAAGTACCCGGCGAGCGTCTGGCGCCACTACGAGCGCCTGACCCGCTTCCCCGGGAACTTCCTGGTCATGGGCGACGCCGTGTGCAGCTTCAACCCGATCTACGCCCAGGGCATGACGGTCTCCGCGCTGGAGTCGCTGGTCCTGCGCCGCCACCTGGCGGAGGGCACCCCGCCGCGGGCCGCGGCCTTCTTCAAGGACGTCGCCCAGCAGATCGCCGCCCCCTGGGACGTGTCGGCCGGCGGCGACCTCGGCTATCCGCAGGTCGCCGGCAAGCGGACCCTCAAGGTCAAGATGGCCAACGCCTACGTGGCCCGCCTGCACGCCGCCGCCGTCGACGACCCGGCGCTCACCAACGCCTTCATCCGGGTGGCCGGTCTGATCGACCCGCCGCCGGCCCTGATGAAGCCGATGAACGTCCTGCGCGTACTGCGCTCGCTGGGACGCACCAGGCCGCCGCTGCCTCCGGCCTCCGCGCCGTCCGCCGCCGCGGCCCCCCGGCCGGCCGCCGAGCCGGCCGCCGCACGTCACCTCCCGCCCGCCGCGTAGCGGCTGCGCGTCCACGTACGAACGAAAGGCACCACGGACATGCGTCCCTTCCGCATCGACATCCCCCAGGCCGACATCGACGACCTGAAGCAGCGCATCGCGGCCACCCGCTGGCCCGAGGGCGAGGTGCCGGGCACGGGCTGGACCCGCGGCGTCCCCGCGGACTACCTCAAGGAGCTCGCGGAGTACTGGCGTACCGAGTTCGACTGGAAGGCGGTCGAGGCCCGGATCAACGAGCACCCGCAGTTCATCACCGAGATCGACGGCACCGACGTGCACTTCCTGCACGTCCGCTCGGCCGAGCCGAACGCCCGCCCGCTGATCATCACGCACGGCTGGCCGGGCACGGTCGCCGAGTTCCTCGACGTGATCGGGCCGCTCACCGACCCGGCCGCGCACGGCGGCGACCCAGCCGACGCCTTCCACGTGGTCATCCCCTCCATCCCCGGCTACGGCTTCTCCGGGCCCACCCGCGCGACCGGCTGGGACACCAAGCGGGTGGCGCGCGCGTGGGCCGAGCTGATGGCCCGCCTGGGCTACGACCGCTACTTCGTGCAGGGCGGCGACTGGGGCATGGCCATCTCCCTGGAGCTGGGCCTGGCCGACCCGGAGCACGTGGCGGGCGTGCACGTCAACATGTTCGTCACCTTCCCGCCGAACGACCCGGCCGCCTTCGCCGAGCTCGACGAGCGCGACCAGGCCCGGCTCGGCTTCGCCGCCGGCTTCCAGCAGGACGGCATGGGCTGGCAGCGCATCCAGTCCACCCGCCCGCACACCCTCTCCTTCGGCCTCGCCGACTCCCCGGTGGGCCAGCTCGCCTGGATCACCGAGAAGTTCAAGGAGTGGACGGCCTCCAAGGAGGTGCCGGAGGACGCCGTCAGCCGCGACGACCTGCTGACCGCGGTCTCCATCTTCTGGTTCACCAACACGGCGGGCTCCAGCGCGCAGCTCTACTACGAGTCCGCGCACGGCGACGAGGCCTTCGTGAAGTGCTGGGGCGGGCCCTGGCAGCTGTCCGCCCCGGTCGGGGTGGCCGTCTTCCCGGAGGACGCGGCCCTGCCGATCCGCCGCTGGGCCGAGCCGCTGCTGCCCACGCTGGCGCACTGGAGCGAGTTCGAGCAGGGCGGCCACTTCGCCGCGCTGGAGCAGCCCGCCCTGCTGGTCGGCGACATCCGGGCGTTCGTCCGCTCGGTGGCCTGACCGGCACACCCGTACCGCCCGTACGGCTGCGGCCCGGAGCCGCGGCCGTACGGGCCCGGGAACACGGATCCGCCCCGGCATCCCCAGGTGCCGGGGCGGATCCGTGTTTGTTCGGGGCGGACGGCTCAGGCCGTGCGCGCCGCCTGCGGCGCCGTCTCCGGGGCCGACCCGGCCGGGAGCAGCCGGCCGCCGAGGTGCACGGCGGTGGTCAGCGCGGCCCACGAGGTCAGCTCCACGAGCCGGCGGTCGCCGCCGTGCGCGGCCCGGAACGCCGCCACGTCGCCCGCCGACGCCTGGTACGGGGCGAAGGCGGTCAGCAGCGCGAGCTGGGCCGTGGCGCGCTCCGGACCGGTGAGCCCCGTCAGCGCCTCCTCCAGCCAGAAGCGGCTCAGGCCGACCGGGCTGCCGTCCCAGCGCTCCAGCCGGGTGCGCAGCCGCTGCCGTACGGCGGCGGGGATCCAGGCCGCGGCCTCCTCGACCGCCGCGACGGCGCCGGACAGCGCCCCGGCCACCGCCGGACTGGCCGCGGCCCACTCCAGCCCGGCGGGCAGCGGGCCGGCGGGCAGCCGCTCCAGCGAGGCGCCGGGCACCAGCGGGCCGGGGGTCACCGGGCGCATCAGCCGGGCGACCGTGCGCACCGCGGGGCCGCGCACGAAGCCGGGGGCCTGCGCGGGTACCGGGGAGTCGGTGAGGAACAGCGAGACCATGCGGTTGATGTAGTGGAAGGTGACGGCCACCCCGCAGACCTCCGGGGCCTGTTCGGGGGTGAACGGGGGCCGCTCCGGGCTGCCCGAGCGCAGCCAGGCCGCGAGGGCGGCGGCCTGCGGCGGCACCTCCCCGAGGGTGTCCAGCTTGGCCTGGTGGACCTCGATGCAGTACGGGCAGGCGTTGAGCTCGGAGACCGCGGTGGCCACGGCCTCCTTCTCGGCCCGCCCCACCCGCCCCTCCACCAGCAGCGTCTCGCGCAGCATCGACCAGCCGGCCGCGAGCACCCCGGGAGAGGGGGAGTGCACGGCCAGCGGCGGGGCCAGCACGCCGAACTCGCTCTGGGCCTCGGCGTACACCTCGGCCACCAGGCCCTCGGCGGCGCCCGGGGCCACGGCCCGGACATGGCGGACCTGGCTGAGCGAGCCGCGCAGCACCGCCCTCACGAGCGTCCTCATCGTCATGACCTCCTGTGCGGGGAAAACGGGAAAGGGATACGGGGATACGGGGGACACGGGGGGAGCGGGGGAGCGGGGGCACGGCAGGAGGGGCAGAGCCGCGTGCGGTGCGGCGCTGCCCCTCTGCGGGTGTCGCGGTGGTACGGGCGTCAGCAGGGCATCAGGCCGCGGTCAGCGCGTCCTTGTCCTTCCTGGCGCCGGGCGCGCCCGGGCCGGGCGGGGTGCCCCCGTCGGCGGCGGGCTTGTCGAAGATGCCCTTCAGCTTGCGCGTGAGCGGCTGCTCGACGGCGTAGTGGCTGATCAGGGCGGCGGCGAGGGTGCCGACGAGGGTGATGGCGAGCATCTCCCAGAAGCCGACCTGGCCGCGGAGCAGCGGCGAGGGCACCGGGTCCTTGCCGAAGATGGTGCCGTTGCGCATGGCCACGTGCATGAAGAACACGTGCCACAGGTAGACGCCGTACGAGATCTTGCCGAGGTACGCGGCCGGGCGGTTGGCCAGCACCAGGTTCATGGTCTTGGACTCGGCCCCCGGGGCCGCGACCGGGATCACGAGGAACATGGCGAAGGCGAAGTACAGGACGTGCAGGACCATCTGCTGGACCAGGGCGCCGTTGTCGCCCATGCCCGGGTGCCCGAAGGGCTGCGGGACGTTGAGCACGTAGGCGACCAGCGCCAGCAGCCAGAAGCCCAGCGGCCACTTGGCCGCCCAGCGGTAGACGGCCGGCGGGCGCGGAGCCGCCTCGGAGTAGGCGGTCAGCACCGCCAGCGACATGCCGCCGGCGAAGAAGCCGATGTACCCGAAGGGGAAGAAGTTGAAGTACCAGGTGTCCTCCATGTTGGAGGGGAGGAAGCAGTACGCGGTCCAGGCGGCGCCGATCAGCACAAGGACGGCGAGCGGGACGAGCATGCGGCGGGCCCGCTGCTTGGGCGTGGCGGCCCGGCGCGCGAACTTGTGGATCACCCATGCGACCGCCGGGAGCAGGACGTAGAACGCCATCTCGGTGGGCACGGTCCAGGTGGGCTCCAGGCCGGTGGCCCACTCGGTGCGCACGAAGAAGTGGATCATCGCCAGCGGGCGCAGGAAGTAGCCCGCCCCGTCGATGCTGTTCCAGTTCAGCGTCACGATCGCGACGAACACCAGCACCCAGTAGCCGGGCACGATGCGCAGCACCCGGCGCCAGACGAAGGGGACGACCGCGGGCTTGGGGGAGCCGGGGGTTATGGTCCGCCGCGCGAACGGCAGGTACAGCAGGAGCCCCGACAGGACGAAGAAGGGCGGGAGGAAGACCCCGAGCCCTTCGGTCGCGTAGCCCCAGAACGTGTCCCGGGGGTCGGCGAAGTGGTTGGCCACGCCCGCGCTGTACGCGACGTGGTAGATGAGGACGGCCAGTGCGCACAGCCCGCGCAGACCGTCGAGTGCGGGGACCCGCCGCTTCGCGCCAGCCCCCGTGCTCGTCGTTCCCATGGTGCGTGTTGCCACGGTTCGCTCCCTTGCGAGTCAAGCAACCTGATGCTCTGTTCGCCATGCTGGCCGCGCCCCGCGGCCCCACGCACCTTCTGTCGTGCTTTAAACGTGCTGTTTCACACGGGAGTCGGGAATCAGCCGCCGATTCCGGCGGGCTTCTGCTCCAGCCAGGCCTGCGAGTAGAACTCGAACTCCAGGGCCTGGCCCTCCAGCGCCGCGTGCAGCTCGGCGAGCGCGGCGCGCACGCCGGCCACCACTCCGGGCACCTCGCAGGAGGAGGCCAGCTCCAGCAGGGAGGCGTACGCCTCGCCCAGCTGCCGCTCCTGCGCCTGGGTCAGTTCGGCCTCACCGTTCATCGCGGAACCTCTTCGCCTTCACTTCGAATCGGGGCAGCCCGCCCGGGGCGACGATCTCGACCACCGGGCGCAGGCCTATCTGGCGCTTCATCTCGTTGGTGATGCCGTGCCGCAGCGCCTCGGTGTCCAGGCCGGGCACGTCGCGGGGCTCCACCTGCACGACGACCGTGTCCAGCCCTCGCTCCGTGCGCAGGGTTGTCTGGAATTCGGTCACGTCGGGGAACCCGCGCAGGACGTCCTCCACCATCACGGGGGTGAGGGACACGCCGCGGATCTTGCGCATCTCGTCGGTGCGGCCCAGGATCCCGCGGTCGAAGAAGTCCCAGGTCCGGCCGCAGCCGCACTCGTGCCAGGGCCGCTTGACCACCAGGTCGTCGGTCCAGTAGCGGAAGATCTGGATGCCTTCGCGGCCCAGGCCCGTCATGACCCGGACGCCCTGCTCGCCGTAGCCCACCGGCTCCTTGGTCTGCGGGTGCAGCACCTCCTCGATGACGCCGGTCTCGATGATGTGGTTGGCGCCGCGGCGGTGGGTGCACTCGAAGATGTTGAGCGTGCCCAGCTCCGTCATGCCGGCCACGTTGTGCACGGGTGCACCGAACGCCTGGGAGATCGCGTCGTCCGTCTTCTCGGGGCGGGGCTCGGCGGCACCCACCACGATCTTGACGTTCGCCTCCTTCGCCAGGTCGATGCCCATGTCGCGGGCGGTCTCGATCAGCCGCAGCGCGTACGTGGGCGTGCACGCCAGGAACTCGATCTGCTGCTCCACCAGCAGCTTCACCCGGCTCTGCGAGTCCATCGACCCCGAGGGCACGACGGTGGCGCCCAGCCGCTCCAGGCCGTAGTGCATCCCCCAGAAGCCGATGAACAGGCCGTAGCCGAACGACAGGAGTGCCCGGTGCTCGGGCCGCACGCCGATGCCGTACAGCGCCGTGCACCACATGTCCGCGCCCCAGGTCCAGTCCCGGGCCGTGTCGAAGGTCCGCACCGGCGGGGCGCCGCTGGTGCCGCTGGTCTGGTGGTGGCGGATCGCCAGCACCGGGTCCGTCGACGGCAGGGTGCCGTACGGCGGGGCGACCTGCTGGGCCGCCGTCAGGTCGGACTTGTACAGCAGCGGCACCCGCTGCATGAAGTCGTCGAGCGAGGTGATGTCACCGGGGAGCCGTTCCGCCCAGAACTTGGAGTTCCCCCGTGCGTGCGCGAGCGCGCGTTCCAGCTTGCGCCACTGCCAGGCCAGCAGGTCCGGGCGCGGCATCGTCTCAGTCTTCTTGTTCCAGTACTCCATGGTTCCCCTCCACCTTTTCGCGGACCGCCGGGCGCAGGACGCAGGCGTCCGTCCACCCGGAGGCGACCGCGGTGTCGACGTCGTCGCGGGTCTGCGCGCCGCCGTCGGCAAGGACGGTGATTCCGGTGATGTTGCGGACCGCGTCGGCCGCCGGGAAGCCGCGCACGAGGAGTGCGTCCGCCCCCGCCGCCGCCAGCGTCCGCGCATGCCCGACGAGTGCGGCCACGGCCGCGTCGTCCGGCTCCTCGTTCCCCTCCGGCGCCGCCACCGCGACGGCCACCGGCAGGCCGGCGGGCCACAGCGCCCGCAGACCGCGTACTGCCGCCGGCACCGCGGCGGACTCCGGGTCCGCCTCCGAGGCCTCCAGCAGCACCAGTTCGTAGCCGGCCGCGAGCGCGTGCTTGACCGGCTCCGTGTACGCCCCCTCCCCCTCCAGCAGCGGCAGCCGCAGGCCCGCCGCGGCCGCCCCGGCCGGGACCGGCGGCACCTGCGGCAGCTCCTGCGGGCGCACCAGGGACAGTCCCGCACCCGGCACGCCGTCCTCGGTCACCACCCGGTTCGCCAGCTCCAGCCCGCCGATCCGCAGCGGGGCGAAGGCCGGCGGGGGCGCGATCCCGGCCGGCCGGCCGGTGGCCCGGCCGTGGAACCACGCGTCGAAGCGCTCGATGAACTCCGGGTCCCGGCGGGCGATGTCCGAGTGGGTGATCTTCCAGGACCGCGAGGTCAGCTGGTACGCGAACTGGATGGGCTCGAAGCCGAAGTAGCGCGGCATCCGCTCGAAGTACCGCTCCGAACGGCGCGCGACCACCTGGTACTTCTCCACCTCGGGCCGGCGCACCGCCTCGAACCGGGCCAGTGCCCCCGGCACGTCGCCCGGCGCGGCCGCCAGTTCGCGGGCCAGCGCGATCGCGTCCTCCACCGCGAGCCGGGTGCCCGAGCCGATCGACCAGTGCGCGGTGTGCGCGGCGTCGCCGACGAGCACGGTCCGGCGGCCGTCGTGCCAGGACGCGCAGCGCAGGTGCGGGAAGCGGGTCCACCGCGCGCCCTGCGTCAGCACGGGCGCCCCCTGGAGGTCCTGGGCGAAGATCTGCCCGCACAGCCGGGCCGACTCCTCCTCGCCCATGGCCGCCAGGCCGGACTTCTCCCAGGTCTCGGGCGAGGCGTGCACGATCAGGGAGCTCCACCGCTGCCCCGACGGGTACACGTAGGCCCGGAAGATGCCCCACTCGGTGTCCCGGAAGATGTACGTGAAGTCGTCGAAGACCCGGTCCGCGCCGAACCACGCGTACACGAAGTCCGACTCCTGCACCTGCGGGCCGAAGACCTCCGGCGCGGCCGCGCGCACCGCGGAGTTCACCCCGTCCGCGCCGACCACGAGGTCGGCGTCCGCGTGCCCGGACAGGTCGTCCACCTCGTGCTCGAAGTGCAGGGCCACGCCCGCCTGCGCCGCGCTCTCCTGGAGCACCGCCAGCAGGGCGGGCCGGGCGATCCCGTGGAAGCGGTTGCCGTTGACCCGGCGCCGGGCGTCCTTGTGCCGGACGTCGACGTGGGTCCAGGTGGTGCCCGCGGCCGCGATCCGCTCGTACACGTCGGGCGCCACCCGCGACAGCTCGTCCAGGGCCCCCTCGGGGAAGACCACGCCCCAGCCGTACGTGGTCCCCGCGGAGTGCCGCTCGTACACTCTGACGTCCTCGGCGGTGCCGGAGCGCCGCAGCAGGAGGGCGAGGAAGAGCCCCGCGGGTCCGCCGCCGATGATGTCCACTCGCATCTGAGTCACCGATTCCTTGCCTGCCGCTGGGGTGTCGTCTCCGCTTTCCAGGCGCGCACCGCGGCGTCCAGCTCGGCCGTCCGCCGGGCGGGCCGCGCCGCGGCCAGGGTCTGCATCAGCCGGCTGCCGACCACCACGCCGGCCGCGTGCGGGGCCAGGGCGCGGATCTCGCGGGCGTCCGAGATGCCGAAGCCCACGACGAACGGCTTCGTCGCACGGGCCGCGAGCTCCTGGACGCGGGCCACGGCGGACCCCAGCTCGAACCGGTCGCCGGTGCGCGCGGCCAGCGTCCGGTACGTCAGGTCGGACGCCGCCTTCTCGGCCCGGTCCACGGCCTCCGCCGGGGCGTCCGAGGCCACCACCGGCACCGCGCTCAGCCGCCGGCCCGCCTTGAGGATCCCGTCGCGGTGCCAGGGCCGGGTCAGCACCCCGCCGTCGGCGCCGGCCGCCGCGGCGTCCGCCAGCAGCACGTCGCAGCCCAGGTCGTCGGAGGTCTCCGGGTAGACGAGCGGCAGGATCGGGGTGTCCGGCACGGCCTCGCGCAGGCGCCGCAGCTGCTCCCACACCTCTTCGGGGTCGGTGTGCCGGGCCCGCCGGAACGACTCCCGCATCACCTCGCCGCGGGGCGCGGCGCTCGGCGTGGGCAGGCCCACTTCCACCACGTCGGCCCCCGCCGCGGCCGCCACCGCGGCCAGCTCGGCGGGATCGCCCAGTGCCGGGTCGCCCAGGGTCAGGTACACGACCAGGAGGCTGCGCCCGTCGGCCGCGGCCCGCTCCAGGAGGTCGGCTATCCGTGTCACCGCCGCCACGCGGCCGTTCCGAGGTCGTGGAGCAGGGCGGCGGGGTCGGGGCTCTTGGCGATGGCGGTGCCGATCAGCACCGCGTCCGCGCCGGCCCGGGTGGCCCGGGCGACGTCGTCGGGGGTGTGCATGCCGCTCTCGGCGATCACGTACACGTCGCCGGGGACCAGGGCGGTGAGGGTGGCGCTGTGGTCGACCGTCCCCTCGTCGAGTTCGAGGGCCCGGATGTCGCGGTTGTTGATGCCGATCAGGGTGGCGCCCATCGCCAGCGCGTCCTCGAGGTCGGTCAGGCTGTGGACGCCGATGATGGCCTCCATGCCCAGCTCCTCGGTGCGCACCTTCATCTCCCGGGCCAGGCCCAGGTCGCCGATCGTGCGCAGGGTCAGGTGCACCGAGTCGAAGCCGTACGAGAAGGACTCGTCGATCTGCTCCACGGAACTGAAGAACTCCTTGCGCATCAGCGGCAGCGCGGAGAGCGCGCGGATCCGCCGGGCGGTCGCGAGGCTGCCGCAGAAGTACTGGGAGTCGGTGACCGTGGAGAGGCCGTCCACACCGGCCGCCACCAGCTGGCGCACGTACGGGTCGATGCGCTGCTCCGGGATGAGCACCCCGTCCCGCGGGGAGCAGGACTTCACGTCCACGATCAGCGCGCAGCGGCCCTCGGCCCGCGCGGCGGCGAACACCGCGGCCAGGGAGCGCGCGGCCGGGCCGGGGTCCGCCACCGCCGTGCCGGCGTCGCCCGGATTGCGGCCGTGGGCGCGCGACACATCGCCTTTGAGTGTCCCCGCCATGGTGTGACCTGCCCTTCTGACGACGCCTGTCCGAGGATGGTCACCCGGCGGTCCGCGGCGGTGCATCTCTTGGATTGCGCTGCGGAACAGGTCCGTTCAGAAAGGACAAAGGGGGTGCGGCGCCGTCCGCCGCACCCCCGTGCCCCACCCGTCCGGCCCGCTGCCGGACGCGGTGTCAGAGCTGTGCCGACTCGGCCTCCCGGGCCTGGTCGGCGGCCGGACCGGCGCCTTCGGCCGACGGCTGCGGGCCGGCCTTCTGGCGCTGGGACGTGCCCACGACCACCGCGAGCACCGCCACCAGCACGGCCGAGATCCCGGCCACGATGTTCAGGCCGGAGGTGAACGCGTCGCGGGCCGCGGTCAGCAGGGTGTCGCCCGCGCCGCCGCCGAGGGACTGGGCGGCGGCCACCGCACCCGCCAGGGTCTCCCGGGCCCCGTCGGCGGCCTCGCCGGACAGCCCGGCCGGGACCGCGTCGGAGACCTTGGCGCCGTAGACGGCCGCACCGACGGAACCGAGCACGGCCAGGCCCAGCGTGGAGCCGAACACGTTGCTGCTCTCCGACAGCGAGGCCGCGGCGCCCGCCTTCTCCATGGGCACCGCCCCGATCACCAGGCCGGTGCCGAGCGCGAACAGCGGGCCGATCCCGAAGGCCGTGACGCCGACGGCGGTCACGACCACCGCGAGCGAGCCCTCGCTGCCGACCAGGGTCAGCACGGCGAGCCCGATGGCGGACACCGTCAGCCCGCTCACCATCGCCGTCAGCGGCTTCACGTGGCGGACGAAGACCGGCGCCAGCAGCACGCCGAGCGCGATGCCGATGCCCGTCGGCGCCTGGAGCACGCCCGCCTCGGCGGGCGAGAGACCGGCGACGCTCTGCACGTACTGGCTGGTCAGGAACGAGGTGCCGGCGAAGGCGCCGGAGCCGATGGCCATGGCCGCCAGCACGATCGCGAAGGACCGGTTGCGGAACAGCCGCAGGTCGATCAGCGGGTTGTCGATCCGCGCCTGGCGGCGCAGGAACACCGCCGCGAAGGCCAGGCCCGCCGCCAGGGCGGCCAGCGCCGCCACCGGGGAGTCGGACCGGCCCGCCGCCAGCTCCTTGATCCCGTAGATGACGGGGAGGATCGCCGCCAGGGACAGGGCCACGCTCGCCGGGTCCAGCCTGGGCGCCTGCCCCGACTTGTACTCCGGCAGCAGCAGCGGGGCCGCCACCATCAGCACCACCATGACGGGCACGCCCAGCAGGAACACCGAGCCCCACCAGAAGTGCTTGAGCATCAGGCCGCCGATGACCGGCCCGAAGGCGGCGCCCGCGAACTGGCAGGTGGCCCACAGGGAGATGGCCACCCCGCGCTGGCGCGCGTCGTGGAACATGTTGCTGATCAGCGCGAGGGTGGACGGGTTGAGGGTCGCACCCGCGACGCCCAGCAGGGCCCGGGCCGCGATCAGCATCCACGGGCTGCTCGCGTACGCCGCCAGGACCGAGGCCCCGCCGAACGCCGCCGCGCCGATGAGCAGCAGCCTGCGCCGCCCGATCCGGTCGCCCAGGTTGCCCATGGTGATGAGGAACCCGGCGAGCATGAACCCGTAGATGTCCGTGATCCACAGCTGTTCGGTGCCGCTGGTGCCGAGGTCCTCGCTCAGGTGCGGGAGGGCCAGGAACAGCACTCCGATGTCGAGCGCGATCAGCAGGGTCGGGAGCATCAGCACCCCGAGCCCGGTCCACTCGCGCCGTCCCGCCAAGGGACCTGTCTGCGCGGCGACGTCCGTCATGGCCGCTCCTTCCTTGCCGGCTGGTCCGTCAGCCGGCGGTCACGGCCTTGGTGACGACCTCGCTCAGCCGCACGACGGCGTTGGCCTCCATGGGGTTGAACCGGTTCTTCGTCAGGCCGAAGGTGTAGCGGGCGTTCGTGTCGGCGAAGCCCGCGCTGCCGCCCATGCCGACGGTGCCGAACACGCCCAGGTCGGTGTCCGCGCCCGGCCGGCCCAGGGAGTAGCCCAGCGCCTTGGGGGCGGGCATCCCGAAGACCTGGTCCACGTCGTCCACGGCCACGGCGGTGATCTCGGCCAGCCGCTCGGGGGAGACCAGGCGGACCCCGTCCACCTCGCCGACCAGCGCGGCGTACATCTTCGCGACGGCGCGCGCGGTCAGCGTGCCGCCGGCCGGGATGTCGGAGGTGAGGATGTCGGCCCGGTTGCCGTACGAGGCGCTGGGGGTGACCTGCGGCGGGGAGGCCTTGAACAGCGGGAAGTCCTCGGGCAGGTCGCCGAAGGCACCCGGGTCCATGGGCGCGTCCACCAGCTTGGCGAGCCGGCCGAGCTCCGACTCCGGCACGCCGAAGTACAGCTCGTCGGCGATGCCCAGGGGCTCGGCGACCTCCTCGCGCAGCACCTGCGAGATCGGCTTGCCGGTGGCCCGGCGGACGATCTCGCCGATCAGCCAGCCGTACGTGAAGGCGTGGTAGCCGGTCTTGGTGCCCGGCTCCCACCACGGCTCGGCCTCGGCGACCACGGCGGTCATCCGGTCCCAGTCGGTGAGGTCCTCGGGGGTGATGTCGGCGGGCATGCCGGGCACGCCCACCGAGTGGGTGAGGGCGTGGCGCACCGTCGCGGCGCCCTTGCCGTTGGCGGCGAACTCGGGCCACAGCTCGGCGATCGGGGTGTCGTAGCCGAAGAGCCCGCGCTCGACGAGCACGTGCACGACGGTCGCGGCGACGCCCTTGCCCGTGGAGGCGCTGTAGAACGGCGTGCTGGAGGTCACCTCGCGGCCGGTGTCGGGGTCCGCGGCGCCGGCAACGGCGTCGGCGACGAGCTCTCCGTCCACGTAGACGGCGGCCTGCACACCGGTCTCGGCGCCCGACTCCACCAGGTCGTCGAGGGCCCCCTGGACCAGCTTCTGAATATCGCTCATGTTCTCTTTTCCTCACCGGAAGGGACGCCAATGCCCTGCCCGTGCCGCCGGCGGGAGCCGAGGGCACGCACATGCTCGACGGTGGCACCTTCCGGTGCGGAAGCGCATCTTCCAAACTGCTCTTCCGCACCCGGATCAGGACGTTCCCGGTGCGTTCCTACAGGCTCTCGCGGACCCTCCACAGATCGGGGAACATCGGTTCGAAGAGGCCGGACCTCAGGAACGCCGCCCCCGTGGAGCCGCCGGTGCCCGGCTTCATGCCGATGATCCGGGTCACCATCGTCACGTGCCGGTAGCGCCACTCGCGCAGCAGCTGGTCCACGTCCACCAGCTGCTCGGCGATGCGCACGGCCACCCCGTCGTCCGCGTACACCGACCGCAGGACCTCCTGCAGTTCGGCCGAGGGCTCGGCGGGCAGCGACACGTCCCGGCCCAGCTGCGCGGCCGGCACCGGGTAGCCCAGCCGGGCCAGGTAGGACAGGTAGGCGTCGAAGACGGACGGGCGGCTCATCGCCCGCTCGATGCGCTGCCGTTCGGGGCCCTCCGGGTAGCGCAGCTGCACCGCGGGGTCGCGCCGGCCCAGGGCCGCCTCGACCTCGCGGAACTGCGCCGACTGGAAGCCGCTGCCGTCGCCCAGCGCGTGCCGGAAGGAGGAGAACTGGATCGGGGTCATCGTCTCCAGGACGTCGAGGTGGCCGATCACCACCTTGAGGATCACGCCCGAGCGGTGCAGCGTCTGCAGCGCGCGGGCGGAGTCGCCCTCGCCCAGCGAGCGGCGCAGCAAGTCGAACTCGGCCAGCAGCTGCTTGAACCACAGCTCGTGCGCCTGGTGGACGATGATGAACAGGAGCTCGTCGTGCGCGTCGGTGCGGGTGTCCTGTGCCGAGAGCAGTTCCCCGAGGCGCAGGTACGTGGAGTAGGCGAGCGCGGGAGGGCTGTCGACGATCATGTTCACCTCAATGCAGTCGAGTGGGGCATGACGTCCTGGCGGAAGAGCCCGGCGCGGTCGCAACGGGTCCGGACGCGGTCGACCGCGGCCACGGCGTCGGCCGCGAGGTGCCCGCGCCGCTCCCCGTGGCTCTCCACGAAGGTGGGTGCCGTCCGGCCGGTGTCCCACGGGGTCAGCGCGGTGCGGATCCGCGCCAGCCGGTCGCGGATCTCCGGCACGGGCACCAGGTCCGGCAGACCCGCTCCCATGTACGCGTACGCGGCGTCGAGGCGGTCCAGCGCCCCGCCCGACGGGTCCTCCTCGGAGGCCGCCCCGCCCAGCTGGCGCAGCTCGGCCGCCACCAGCGGGGAGCCGGAGCCGGGGCCGGCGGATTCCAGGAACGCGGCGGCGCCGCGCGGCCCGGGTTCGTTCAGCAGCATGTGGTCGCCCAGCACGTTGACCGGCCCGGGCGGGTCCATGTGGGCCTGCGCCACGTCGGCGGTGGTGCCCGGCTGCCAGGTGTCGAGCAGCGGCGCCGCCACCGCCCGCAGCGGGTCCAGCAGCGCGGTGGCCTGCCGCTCGGCCGTCGGCAGGTCGGCGGGCTCCGGCGCGAGCACCGCGCCCGCCACGCACAGCACCGGCCCGGCCCGCAGCGACGGCGGTATCTCCGGCACGTCGGGCAGGTTCATGATCCGCAGCGAGGTGCCCGCCTCCCGGGGGGCGTCCGCCGCCCACTCCAGCCAGCGGGCGAGCAGCTCCTCGGCGTGGTCGCCGGAGAAGAAGGCCGCCCCGGTCACCACGCCGGCCGCGGGGAACAGCGCGACCTCCACCGCGGTGACCACGCCGAAGCCGCCGCCGCCCCCGCGCAGCGCCCAGAAGAGCGCCGGGTCGTGGTCGGGGTCCACCCGCACCAGGGCGCCGTCTGCGGTCACCAGTTCGATCGCCTTGACGCTGTTGGCGCCCAGGCCGACCCGGCGGCTGTAGAAGCTCATGCCCCCGCGCAGCAGGTAGCCGACCACGCCCACGGTGGGCGAGGTGCCGTGCGGGGCCGCGAGCCCGTGCCGCCCGGCCGCCGCCACCACCTCGGCCCACCGGGTGCCCGCGGGCACCCGCGCGATCCGGCGGCGGGGGTCCACGGACACCCCGCCGGACAGGTCGGTGCGGATCAGCAGGGCGCCGTCCATGGGACCGGCCGCGCCGGCCGAGTGCCCGGTGGTGTGGACCCGTACGGGCATCCCCTCGGCGGCGGCGAAGCGCACCGCCGCCTGCACCTCGGCCACCGACCGGGCGGTCACGGCCAGGGCCGGCCGGGCCGGGCCGGCCTCGTTGAACACGGCGGCCGCGGCGGCGTACGCCTCCTCGCCCGGCAGGGCCAGGCCCGCCGGGCGGGCGGGGGCGGTGGTCATCAGTGGGCCCCGTCGGTCACGCCGAAGCGCACCTTGGCGTACTCGCGGGTGGCCACCGTCGGCAGCAGCACGCCGACCCCGGCGTGGCTGTGCAGGGTGGACATGTCCCGCCAGATCCGCTCGATGGTCGCGCCGCTCTTCACCGCACTGGAGCCGGCCGTGGGCACCAGGTGCCGCTCGACGGCCTGCCAGCACAGCCTGATGACCTCCCGGCAGATGCCGGCCAGCCGCAGGTCCCGCTCGCGGGTGAAGGCGTCGGCGCCCTTGGCGCAGGTCTCGCTCCACTGGCCGGCGGCATGGCGCAGCGCCGCCTCCGCGGTCTGGATCATCCCGGCCGCGTTCCCGTACCAGAGCTGGTAGTCGGGGTCCTCGGCGCGGCCCACCTGCGTGAAGATCGTCGTACGGGTGCGCATCAGCTCCTCGTACGCGTCGAGCGCCCCCTGGGCCATGCCGAGGGCCAGCGAGGCGGACTCCAGCAGCATGAAGCTCAGCGGCCCGCCGCCGTACTCGGGGTTGTGGTGCAGCCGCCGGCCGGGGGTGCCGCCGGTGACGTCCACCTCGCTCAGGTGCGTGGACTCCAGGCCGTAGCGGGCCGGGATGTGCGCGCCGGAGAAGGAGATGCTGTGCGAGCCACTGCCGCGCAGGCCGAGCTGGTGGCCCCAGTCGTCCAGCATGGTCCAGCGGTCGCGGGGGGCGATGAACAGCAGCAGCTGCGGTTCCGCGCCCTCGGGGGCCGCCGGGTCCTCGATGACGGTGTGCCCGATGAAGTGGGTGGCGTACGGCGCGCCCGAGCAGTAGTGGAACGTGCCGTCGATGATCCAGCCGCCGTCGTCGGCGCGCCGGGCGGTGCCGGCGGGGGTGATCGTCGCGGGGCTGATGAAGTCGCCGCCGGCGAAGATCTCCGCCTGCGCCTCCTCCTCGAAGAAGGAGGCGACCGCCAGCGCGTGGGCGGCGCCCAGGCAGTACATCCAGCCGGTGGAGGGACAGCCCCGGGCCAGCAGGGTGGTCACGCGCAGGAAGGTGTCGGCCCCGAACTCGTAGCCGCCGTAGCGCCGCGGCACCAGGATCCGGTACAGACCGGCGTCCCGGAGCGCCTCGTGGGTGTCCTGGGCGTAGTACGTGCGCTGCTCGGTCTCGGCCTGCCGGTCGAGCAGCGAGTAGGCGATCGCACTGGCCCGGCGGACGGCCTCCTCGGGCGTGAGCCCGGGCTCGGGCGGGGCAGCGGCCCCGGCCTCGGACTTCAGGGTTGCGGTGGTCATCCCAGTCTCCTTGTGGCCCCGGGGGTCGGCCCCGGGGCCGTGACGGTCAGGGCCGGCCGGTCGGCTTGACGTTGGGGTTCCGGGAGAAGAGGTTCCCGGGGTCGTAGGCGTCCTTGACGGACTGCAGCCGGGCGAGGGTCTCGGCCGGGTACACGGCGGCGAGGTCCCCGGCGTCCAGGTCGCTCAGGAAGTTGCTGTACGCACCGCGCACGTAGGGCGCGAGCGCCTCCCAGAAGGCGGCCAGTTCGCCGGCCGCCGCCTGGTTGTCGGCCCGCGAGGCCAGCCGCGCCGTGTTGAGCATGACCGCGGCGTCGCGGTGGGCGAAGGCGGTGGCGTCGGCCGGCACCCGGCCCATCGCCCCGCCGAGGCTGCGCAGTTCGACGAAGAGGGTGTCGAAGGAGCGGGCCCCCTCCAGGAGGGTGTCCACGAACGCGTCGGACACCTCGGGCGCGAAGCGGTTGCGCACCGCCGGCTCCCAGTCCGGGGGCAGCTCGCCCGGCGCCTCCAGCACGGAGGGGTACGGGACGAGGTTGATGTCCTTGCTCTCCACGGTGCCGAGCTCCAGCAGCGGGGCGATGGCCGCGGCCGCCGCCTCCTCGTCGTCGCCGGCGTAGCAGACGAGCAGGGCGACCGGCGCCGGGTCCCCGCCGAAGGACGGGAACAGCGCGACGTGCGAGGTCAGCTCGTCCGGGGCGGTGCGCAGCACCTTCGCCCAGCCCTTGATGACCGAGGCCGCCTCGGACGCGGGGTAGGTGATGGTCCCGAAGTGCACGGTCCCGGTGCGGTGCCCGGTGATCTCGAAGGAGGTCACGATGCCGAAGTTGCCGCCGCCGCCGCGCAGCGCCCAGAACAGCTCCGGGTGCTCCTCGGCGCTCGCCCGCAGGACCCGCCCGTCGGCGGTGACCACCTCGGCGGCGACCACGTTGTCGAGGGCCAGCCCGCTCTTGCGGACCGTCCAGCCGATGCCGCCGCCGAGCAGCAGCCCGCCGGCGGCGACCGTGGTGGTGTCGCCGGAGGAGAAGGCCAGGCCGTGGCCCTGGAGGGCCTCGGCGATCTCGATCCAGGTGGCGCCGGGACCGACGCGCACCAGGCCGGCGCCGGCGTCCAGCACCTCGATGGAGTTCAGCCGGGAGACGTCGATGACGATGCCGCCGTCGTTGGTGCTCAGACCGGCGGCGCTGTGCCCGCTGCTGCGCACGGAGACGAGCAGCTCCTGCTCCCGGGCGAACCGCACGGAGGCGCGCACGTCCTCGGTGCCCGCGCAGCTGACGATGAGGGCGGGCTCGCCGTGGTGCACGAAGGTGTGGCGCAGCCGCTCATATTCACTGTCACCCGGCAGGTAGACGTCGCCTTCGACGTTCTCGGCAAGGTCGGATACCGCGGCGGTGTTCATGAACTCTCCTGTTCGGATGAAGGCCCGAGCTGATTCAGCCTGGCATGCGGGCGAATGCACCGGCTTCTTCCAGCTTGCGGAGTTTCAGTGGTGGTACTCGCCGCCGTTGACGTCCAGGCACTGGCCCGTCACGGCCCCCGCCAGCGAGGACAGCAGGAAGAAGACGCTGCCGGCGACCTCGTCGGGCGTGGGCAGGCGGCGCAGGTCGAGGCCGGCCGCGACCTCGTCGTACACCTCCTGCTCGGCGACGCCCCGCTCGCCGGCCAGGTGGGCGAAGTAGTCCTTCAGCCCGTCGGCCCAAATGTAGCCGGGGGCAACGCTGTTGACGCGTACGCCGGAGGGGCCGAGCTCGCTCGCCAGGCTCTGCGCGAGCGCCAGCAGGGAGGCCTTGGCCATCTTGTACGGGCCGAACAGCGGCTTGGAGTGCCGGATGGCGACCGAGTTGACCATGACCACGGACCCGGAGCTCTCCGCCAGGGCGGGGGCGAACAGCCGGGTCAGGCGCAGCGCCGCGTACACGTTGGTCTCGAAGCCGGCCCGGACGAGGTCCAGGTCCACCTCGGCCAGCGGGGTCATCGGCGGCAGCGCGAAGGCGTTGTTGACCAGGCCGTCGACCCTGCCGAACTCCGCCAGCGCGGCCTTGACGAGGGCGGCCGCGGAGGCGTCGTCGGTGATGTCGGTGGGCACCGCGAGCGCCCGGCGGCCGGTCTTCCCGACCTCCTCCGCGACCTCGTCGAGGACGGACTGCGTGCGGGCGGCGAGGACGACGTCGGCGCCGGCGCGCGCGGCACCGACGGCCAGCGCCCGCCCCAGGCACGGGCCCACGCCCGCGACCACGACGACCTTGTTCTCCAGTACAGCGCTCACGG
Source organism: Streptomyces sp. NPDC030809 (assembly GCF_055572195.1). Taxonomy (NCBI): domain Bacteria; kingdom Bacillati; phylum Actinomycetota; class Actinomycetes; order Kitasatosporales; family Streptomycetaceae; genus Streptomyces; species Streptomyces sp. NPDC030809. The sequence goes on along the minus strand of NZ_JBVIDV010000013.1, from coordinate 175,902 downwards.
TGCTTCCTTCTGTCGGTTGCGACGGGGGGAGGTCAGACGAGTGCCTTCAGGGGGCGGCCGGCGGTGCGGTTGAGGAACCACTGGACGACCATCAGGTTGAACACCCAGCCGATCCACGGGGCGGTGCCCATGACCTGCATCCACACGGACTGGTCGGAGACCTCCAGCGCCTGGAGGGTCTCCACGAAGACCCGGCCCCAGACGATGTTGATGGCGAAGGCGAAGCTGTAGAGCATCCACATCCGGTGCGAGAGGAAACGCTTCTGCACGGCGCGGACGAAGCCCATGGAGGTGGAGGCGAACCAGAGGATGCCGCCCACGGTGGTGCCGATGGTGGGCCCGGGGGACAGCGGGGTGATCAGGAAGGCGAGGATCGCGGACGGCAGCGCGCCCGCGAAGACGTACGCCCGCCCGCTCCAGCGGTGCACGGCCGGGTGGTTGACGCGCAGCCAGGGCCACAGCTGGAGGATCAGGGTCAGCAGGGCGATGGAGCCGGTGGCGATGTGCGCGACGAGCAGCGGGTAGTGCTGCGGCGCGTCCGGCCGGATCGGCACGAGGGACTGCTTCGGGTCGAGGCCGAGGTAGGGCGGCCACACGTAGCTGAGGAACCCGATGACCACCACGGCCAGCGGTATCACCCAGGGGCGGCGCCACACGGAGCGCGCCGCGGCGGGGCCGCCGGCCGGGCCGGCGGAGCGGGCGGCGCGGCCCTCGGCGGCGGTGCTCGCGGCGGTGCCGGCCGGTCTCTGGAGCGGCTCGGGGATCTGCACGTTCTGGGCCACTGTCTCTCCTCGGAGATCTGGAGCGGGAGCAAGGGGGGCGGTGTGGGGGGTTGCTCGGGTCTGGAGTGGGAGGGCGGGGGAGGGGAGGTGCGGCGTCAGCCGACGAGGAACCGGTGCGGTCCGCGCGGCCCGGGGGCCAGCCCGCGGCAGTGCGCGTTGTAGTCGTCGAGGAGGGCCTGTGCCTCGGTGCGGGCCTGCGCGAACCGGGCCGCGGGCTCCGCGCCGGCGGTCAGCACGTCGTGCATGGCGGCCGTCAGGGTGTCCTGGAGGGAGACGAAGTCGCCGACCACCGCGCCCTGGGCGGCGTACGAGCCGTCGCCCGCGGCGAGCTGGTCCAGGGCGACCAGGTGGTGCGGGTTGCGCTCGAACCAGCCCTCGGCCTCCAGCAGCGCCCGGGCCCCGCCGGTGACCGGGATGAACCCGCTGCTCTTGTGCCGCTCGGCCGCGTTGTGCGGGGTCAGCAGGGTCATCAGGAAGGCCAGCGCGGCGTCCTGGACGGCCGGTTCCAGCCCGGCGGTCAGCCACAGCGCGTCCCCGCCGATCACGTTGCCGGTGTAGCCGGCCGCCGCGCTGTACGGCATCGGGGCCGCGGCCACCTCGAACCCGCCGTCGGCACCGGCCTGCACCATCCGGTCGGCCTCGACGGAGGTGCTGAGCACGAAGGCCGTGCGCTGTTCGGCGAAGGCCCGGTAGTTGAGCTCCCACGCCTTGTACGTGTCCTCGCCGGCCGAGCGGGTCCCGGTGTACAGGTAGTGCCCGGCCGCGTGCAGCCGCTGCCACCAGCGGGCGAACGCCAGCACCTGCGGGGAGTCCGCCAGGGCCTCCTCGGCCCGGTCCCCGGTGCGGCCGTTGTCGGGCGCGGTCAGCAGACCGCCCTGCTGGGCCACCGCCTGCTGGAACAGCCAGCCGTGGTTGGGCCAGGTGATGCCGTGCGAGGGGCCCTCGGCGGAGCCGGCCACGGCGGCGCAGGCCGCCTCCAGCTCCTCCCAGGTGCGCGGCACCCCGGAGACCCCGGCGGCCCGGAGTGCGGTGGTGTTGGCGTAGAGCAGGGTGGTGGAGGTCAGCGGCGGCAGGGCCGCCAGCCCCTCGCCGAAGGTGTAGTAGCGGCGGGCGGCCGGGACGAGGTCGTCGATGCGCACCGGCACCCCGAGCACCTCGGAGCGGCCGCCGAGGGCCTTCTCCAGCGAGGTGAACAGCGGGCTGCCGTCGGCCGCGAGCAGGTCGCGCGAGAGCTGGGTGGAGGTGTAGAAGCTCTGCACGATCGCCGGCGGTCGGCCCTCGCGGGCGGCACGCGCCACCTCCTCGGGCAGCAGCAGGTGGTCCACGCCGCGGACCTCGATGCGGACGCCGGGGTGGGTGCGTCCGAATTCCTCGGCCAGCCTGCGGGTCTCGCTCAGGAAGAGCGGAACGACCGGGTAGTCGTTCAGCCAGACGTCTATGACGACCTCGGGGGTCATGGCGCGGCGGCCTCCGCTCTTCGTACGGCTTGGAGAAGACAGTCGCGTACATGATTTGCGCCCCGCCCGGGAGAGGCATCTTCCGAAGTGCGGTGAATGCCGCAATCTCGGAGAAGACGCCTCTGCGGGCTGCTGCCAGAATCCAGAGTCCGGGGAACACAGAGGGAGAATCGTCATGGGTGAAGAACGGCCGAAGACACGTCCGTTCACCGGCGAAGAGTACCTGCAGAGTCTTGTCGACGGCCGCGAGATATATCTCTACGGCGAGCGCGTCAAGGACGTCCTCGAACATCCGGCATTCCACAATCCGATCCGGATGACGGCACGCCTTTACGACGCCCTGCACGACCCCGAGAAAAAGAAGGTGCTCACCGCGCCCACGGACACCGGGAGCGACGGGTACACCCACCGCTTCTTCACCACCCCGCGCAGCGTGGACGACCTGGTGGCGGACCAGCGGGCCATCGCCGAATGGGCCAGGCTCAGCTACGGCTGGATGGGCCGCAGCCCCGACTACAAGGCCTCCTTCCTCGGCACGCTCGGCGCCAACGCCGAGTTCTACGCGCCGTTCTCGGACAACGCGCGGCGCTGGTACAAGGAGTCCCAGGAGAAGGTCCTCTACTGGAACCACGCCATCGTCCATCCGCCGGTCGACCGCCACCGGCCCCCGGACGAGGTCAAGGACGTGTTCGTCCACGTGGAGAAGGAGACCGACGCGGGCCTGGTCGTCAGCGGGGCGAAGGTGGTCGCCACCGGCTCGGCGCTGACCCACTACAACTTCATCGCGCACTACGGGCTGCCGGTCAAGGAGAAGGAATTCGCCCTGGTCGCGACCATCCCGATGAACGCGAAGGGCCTGAAGCTGATCTGCCGGCCCTCGTACAGCGCGACCGCCTCCGTGATGGGCAGCCCCTTCGACTACCCCCTCTCCTCGCGCCTGGACGAGAACGACACCATCCTCGTGATGGACAAGGTCCTCATCCCCTGGGAGAACGTCTTCATCTACGGGGACCTGGGCAAGGTCCAGATGTTCACCGCCAAGTCCGGCTTCCCCGAGCGGTTCACCTTCCACGGCTGCACCCGGCTCGCCGTGAAGCTGGAATTCCTCGCGGGACTGCTCGCCAAGGCCCTCGACGTCACCGGCACCGGCGAGTTCCGCGGGGTGCAGAGCAGGCTCGGCGAGGTGCTGGCCTGGCGCAACCTCTTCTGGGGCCTCTCCGACGCCGCCGCCCGCAATCCGATCGAATGGAAGAACGGCGCGCTGCTGCCCAATCCCGAATACGGGATGGCCTATCGCTGGTTCATGCAGATCGGATATCCCCGCATCAAGGAGATCATCCACCAGGACGTCGCCAGCGGCCTGATCTACGTGAATTCCAGCGCCGACGACTTCTCCAACCCCGAGATCCGCCCGTACCTCGACAAGTACGTGCGCGGCTCGCACGGCGTCGAGGCGAAGGACCGCGTCAAGCTGATGAAGCTGCTGTGGGACGCGGTCGGCACCGAATTCGGCGGCCGCCACGAGCTGTACGAGCGGAACTACGCGGGAAACCACGAGAACACCCGGGTCGAGATGCTGTTCTCCCAGACCCTCAGCGGACAGCTCGACGCATACAAGGCATTCGTCGACACCTGCCTGTCCGAGTACGACCTGGACGGCTGGACCGTCCCGGACCTCCATTCCTTCGGCGACCTGAAGAAGATCAGAAACGGAGTGCTCAATGGGTGAGAAGACCGGTGTGACGTCGCCTGCCGAGCAGGTTGCCGCCCGGATCTGGCAGGAGCTGCTCCGGCCCGCGCCCGGACAGGAGGGCGCGACGTTCTTCGAGCTGTCCGGCCAGTCCATCACCGCCGTGCGGATCGCCGCCCGGCTGGAGGAGGAGCTGGGCATCCTCCTCGACATCAACGTCCTCTTCGACGACCCCGACCAGGAGACCTTCGTCGGCGCCGTCGCCCGGCACGCCGACGGCGCGCAGGGAGGCAGGGCGGCGTGAGCACCCGCGACACCGGCGGCACCCCGGGGACCGTCCCCCCGGTGCCGCTGTCCGTGCAGCAGGAGTTCCTCTGCCTGTGGGACAAGGGCGACGACATGGGCCCGTTCGGGCCGCGCTTCCACATCGTCGACGGCTGGCGGGTGCGCGGGCGGATCGACGAGGCCCACCTCCGGGGCGCCCTCGACGACGTGGTCGCACGCCACGAGGCGCTGCGCACCACCCTGCTCCGCGACGAGGGCAACCGCCACCAGCGCATCACGGACGCCGGCCCGGTCCCGCTGGAGGTCCGCGAGCTCGCGGCCCCCGGCGGGACCGCCGACCCGGCCGCCCGCGAGCTGCGCGCCGAGGAACTCCTCAACGAGATCGCCGCCGGCACCATCTCCATCCGGCGCCTCCCCCTGCTGCGCGCCGTCCTCGGGCGCTTCGACGAGGAGGACGCCGTCCTCGCGCTGATCGCCCACCACACGGCGGTCGACGCCTGGTCGATGCAGGTCATCCTGCGCGACCTGGCCCACTTCTACGCCGTACGGGCCGGGCACCCGCTGCCCGCCCTGCCGCCCGCCGTCCCCTACCAGGCGTACGCGCGCTGGCAGCACACCGACGAGGCCAAGGAGGCCGGCCGCGCCTCGGCCGCCTTCTGGCGGGAGAAGCTGGACGGGGCCCGGGCCCTGGCCCTGCCCACCGACCGGCTGCGCTCCGAGGCCGGCGAGTTCTCCACCTCCTGGTACCGCTTCTCCTACGGCGAGGAGCTCTGCGAGGCGGTCACGGCCCTGGCCCGGTCCGCCCGCAGCACCGCCTTCATGGTGCTGCTCGCCGCGTTCAACGTGTTCGTGCACGGGCGCACCGGCGAGGAGGACGTCACCGTCCCCACCTTCACCCCCGGCCGCAACCAGGCCCGGTTCCAGGAGACCGTCGGCTCCTTCTTCAACTTCCTGCCGCTGCGCACCGACCTGTCGGAGTGCGGCACGTTCCGCGAGGTGCTCGCCCGGACCCGGGCCGGCTGCCTGGAGGCGTACCGGCGCGAACTGCCGCTCTCCCAGGTCCTGGCGGAGGCGCCGGAGCTGATGGAGCGGGTCGCCGTGGACGGCCTGGCCTCCTGCGTGTTCCAGGTCATCCAGACCCCGTACATGAAGGAGCGCGAGCAGATCGGCCCGCTCGAGTACTCGGCCATCCGCCGCAAGGTGCTCTCCCAGACCGTGGGCTCCGACATCCCCGACGGAACCCTGCTGTGCCTGGAGGTCGAGGCCTCCGGCGACCTGATCGGGGAACTGGGCTTCAGCAGCAACCTGTACGACGCGAGCACCGCCCGCGCCCTGGTGCACGACTTCCGGCAGGTGCTCGGCGCCCTGCTGGCCGACCCCGACGCCCCCCTTGCGGCCGTCGTCGACACAGAGAGAACGAGGAACTAGGCATGGGCAGAGGCAGCGCTCCGGGCACGGCGACCCGGCTCCCCTCCCTGACCGGGATGCGGTGGGTGGCGGCACTCATGGTGTTCGCCTGCCACGTGGGCGGGTTCGGGATCTTCAAGAACCAGGAGATCAACGCGAACCTGGCCGAGTACGTGACGAAGCTCGGCTACGTCGGCGTGGGGTTCTTCTTCGTCCTCAGCGGCTTCGTGCTGACCTGGTCCGCCAGGAAGGACGACCGGCCGGTGCTGTTCTGGCGCCGCCGGCTCGTCAAGGTCTTCCCCAACCACCTGGTCACCTGGGCGGCGGGGCTCTTCCTCATGGTCTGGTTCATGAACGCGGCGGTCAGCGAGCGCCAGCTGCCCTCGATGTTCCTCGTGCAGGCCTGGTTCCCGGTGGAGGACCTGTGGGTCGGCACCAACCCGCCGAGCTGGTCGCTCGCGGTCGAGGTGCTCTTCTACCTGTCCTTCCCGCTGCTGCTGCACTGGATCCGCAAGATTCCGGCCAGGTACCTGTGGGCGTCCGCGGCGGTGCTCGCAGCCGGGGTCTTCGCCGTCGCGGCGGCCTCCAAGCTGCTGCCCTCCGACCCCAACCCGCCGTACTTCCCGGTGCCCTGGTACCAGTTCTGGTTCGTCTACAGCTTCCCGCTCACCCGGGTCCTGGAGTTCGCCCTCGGCATCGTCATGGCCCGCATCGTCATGAGCGGCCGCTGGATCGGGCTGGGCCTCGGCCCGGCGCTGCTGACCCTGGTGCCCGGCTACGCCCTGCTGCTGTGGCTGCCCGGCGCGTACGGGATCGCCGCACCGATGGTGGTGCCGCTGGCGCTGGTCGTGGCCGCCGGCGCGGCCGCCGACGCCCAGGGCCGCACGTCCGTGTTCGCGACCCGGCCCATGGTGTGGCTCGGCGAGGTGTCCTTCGCCTTCTACATGGTCCACATCCTGGTCGTCTGGTACGGGCCGATGGGGACCTTCCGGGTGCCGGGACGCCAGTGGGACACCCTTCCGGCCCTCGGCATGATCGCCCTGACCTGCGCGGTCACCCTGGCGGCCGCCTGGCTGCTGTACCGCCTGGTCGAACTCCCCGCCACCCGCCGCTTCGGCAGCCCGCGCAAGGCCCCCGCGGCCCGCACGGCCGGCCTGGCGGCGATCCCCGCGCAGCGCACCTCGGCGCACGCGGCCGCGGCCGCGGATCCGGCCGGATCCGGGCCTTCCGAACCCGGCCGCACTCGTTAGACCGTCAGTACGTCCGGCCGGCCTGCTTTCCGCACGTCATCCGAACCACCGCACCCCCGAACGGCAAAGGAGCCCCGTTCCATGAAGTACCTGCTCGTCATGCACATGAACCCGAAGATCTGGGACACGCTGAACGAGGCCGAGCAGCAGGAGGTCTTCCAGGGCCACGAGGACTTCCAGAAGAACACCCGCGCCTCGGGCGAGTTCGTCGCCACCAAGGCGCTCGGCTTCCCGGCCGACACCACCACCGTCAAGGTCCGCGGGGGCGCCACCGAGACCGCCGAGGGCCCCTACGTCCCCGGTGAGGAGTTCTTCTGCGGCTACTACGTGGTCGACGTCGCGGACAAGGCCCGCGCCGTCGAGCTGGCCGCCACCATCCCGGACGCCCGGCACACGGCCGTCGAGGTCCGCGAGGTCGCCTTCGAGGTCGGCGCCGAGTAGCCGCCCCGTACGCGACCGAAGGGGCCTGCCGCAGCTGCGGCAGGCCCCTTCTGCTGTGCTCCCGCGCCGGGCGGGCCGCTCCGAGCGGTGCCGGGGCCGTTCCGAGCGCGGTGCCGGGCCCTGACGTGCAGCCGGTCTCTTCCGCGCGGTGCCGGGCCCCGACGTGCAGCCGGGGAGGGAACACAGGGGGGGGGAGGTGCAAAAGAAGGGGGGTGGGGGGGGGGAGAAAGCGGGTTTTTTGCGGGGAAGATCCCCCCCATGTCCCACCCGATCCC
>NZ_JBVIDV010000013.1:58330-168305 GCF_055572195.1 Streptomyces sp. NPDC030809 | reverse complement strand
TCCCCGCTTTTCCTCGTGCTCTTCCCCCTCCCCCCCCCTTCCCCTCTCCCCCCCCCCCCCCCTCCTTCTTCTCCCCCCCCCCCCCCCCCCCCCCCCCCCCCCCCCCCGGTGCGGTGCCGGCCCGGACGGGGCGGTGCGGGGCGGTCAGCCGCGCGGCTTGCGCGCGGTGACGATCCCGTACGTGACCCGGTCGGCGCCGGGGCTGAAGAAGTCGGTCAGGGAGTCCTTGAGCCCCGACACGATCTCCTCGCCGAAGGCCGAGGCCAGCGTGTCCCGCTGGGCGTCGGCGGACTCCACGTACTTCGGGCCCATGCCGAAGACCCGCGGCCCGCACTGCGTGAACTCCTCGATCTCGAAGCCCGCCGCGCGGAAGTCGGCCACCCAGTCGGCCACCGTCTGGAGCCGGGGCAGCCCCAGCTTCCCGCGCAGCTCCTCCCGCTCGGCCGCACCGAGCGCGTCCGCCGCCATGTAGTCGGCCATGGCGAGCGCACCGCCGGGCTTCAGGACCCGGCGCAGCTCGGCCAGGGCCGGCGGCAGGTCCACCGCGTACATCAGGGACTCCACGGCCAAGACCGCGTCGAAGGTCCCGTCGGCGTCCGCGAGTTCCGCGTAGCTGCCCTGCCGGAAGGAGACCTGCTCCTCCAGGCCCAGCTCGGCCGCCTTCTTCGCGCCCGAGTCCGCCTCGTACCGGCTGATGGTGACCCCGGTGACGCGGACGCCGGACTCCTGCGCGATCTGGACGGCCGGACCGCCCGGACCGCAGCCCGCGTCGAGCAGGTGCTCGCCGGGCCGCAGTCCGAGGGTCTCCGCCACCTTGCGCGTCAGCCGCCGGGACGCCTCCGGCATCGGGGTGCCGTCGCCGGCCCCGTACCAGTAACCGAGGTGCGCCTGACCGGCGTTGAAGACGTCGGAGACGGGGGAGGACTGGTCCCACCGCTCGCCGCTGTCGCCGGGCCGCTCGTGCTCTGTCATGTCTGCCTGCCTCGCGTCTGCGGCGTGCGCCGCGCTCAGTACGTGATGACGGCGCGGAACCGGACCTCGCCCTTGGCCAGCCGGGCGACCGCCTCCGCGACCTGCTCCTTCGGGAAGGTCTCCACCAGCGGGGTCACCTCCCCGTCGGCCACCAGCCGCAGCGCCTCCTCGAGGTGCTCCAGGCCGTTGTGCGTGGCGCCGATGATCTTCTGCCGCTGGGCCCAGACCGGGCTGGCCGGGCTGATGGTGAAGGAGCCCGCCGGGTCGATCGTGGCCAGCACCAGCCGGCCGTTGACCCGCAGGCCCTGCAGCGCGTCGGTGGCCGCCTCGTACGAGGTGCCCGTCACCAGGATCACGTCGGCCCCGCCGGCCGCCAGCAGCTCCGCACCGTCGCCGACGACGAGGTCGGCGCCCAGCTCGCGGGCCAGGCCGTGCTTGTCGGCGGAGCGGGTGACCGCCACCGTCTCGTGGCCCAGCGCACGGGAGAACTGGAGGGCCAGGTGGCCCAGTCCGCCGATGCCGAGGACAGCGATGCGCTCGTGGGGCTGCGGCTCGGCGGCGCGCAGCGCGCTCAGGGCGGTGTAGCCCGCGCACAGGATCGGGGCCGCCGTGTCGTAGGTGACGCCGTCGGGGATGAGCACCGTGGAGGCGGCCGTCACCGCCACGTACTCGGCGTGCCCGCCCTGGGTGGTGATGCCGGTCATCACCGGCGCGGCGCAGTTCATGCCGGACTGGCCGGTGAGCGGCAGCCCCAGCTCGCAGTACGAGCAGGCGCCGCAGGTGCCCTGCACCCAGGTCGCGCCGACCCGGTCGCCCACCTTGCGCGTGGTGACGCCCTCGCCCACGGCCACCACCTCGCCGGCGGCCTCGTGGCCGACGACCACGTTCTCGCCGGGCGGGAAGGGGAACGAGCCGTCGGTCAGCGACAAGTCGTTGTGGCACAGGCCCGAGGCGTGCACACGGATGAGCACCTGGCCGGGACCGGCCTCCGGCCGCGGGATCTCCCGGATCTCCCAGGCGGCGCCCACCTCGGGGACCACGGCAGCCTGCATCGTCGCGGCGGAGGCGTCCGCGGACTGCGCCGCGGCCGCCGTGTCGAGGTGCACCGGCAGCGTGTCGAGGCCGTTCATGATGAACGTGCCCTGCGGGGCGAGCTCCTCAGGCGCCACCGCCAGTCCCAGCCGCGGGAAGCGCTCGAACAGCGCGGCGAGCGCGATCTCCGCCTCCAGCAGGGCCAGCGGCTGGCCGATGCAGCGGTAGACGGCGTGCCCGAACGACAGGTGGGACTTGTCGGCGCGGGTGATGTCGAAGACGTCCGCGCTCTCGCCGTGCACCTGCGGGTCCCGGCCTATCGCGGCGTAGTGCACCAGCACCGGGTCGCCCTTGGCGATGGTGACCCCGCCGATCTCGACGTCCTCGACGGCGAAGCGGAACGGCAGGTGGGCCACCGGGGCCTGCACCCGCAGGGTCTCCTCGATGGCGTCCTGCCAGCTCGCGGCGCCGCTGCGGACCAGCTCCAGCTGGTCGGGGTGCAGGAGCAGCTGGAGCACCGCGTTGGCGATCAGGTTCTTCACCGGCTCGGTGCCGGTGGCGAGCATGATGTGCAGGGTGCCCACCAGCTCGTCGTCGGAGAGCAGCGTGCTGTCCGCGGCCTGTGCGGCGACCAGGTCGCTGGTCAGGTCGGCACCCGGGTTGCGGCGCTTGCTCTCGGCGAAGTCCAGCATCTGGCGGTGCCAGCGCTCGACGTTGGCCGCCGCCTCCTCCGGGGAGATGCTGGTGTCGACGTTGACCTCGCCGCCGCGCAGCATCTCGGCGCGGTCCTCGGCCGGCACCCCGAACAGGTCGCAGATCGCGCGGGCCGGCAGCGGGTGCGCGTAGGTCGCCTTCAGGTCCACGGCCCGGCCGGCCGGGAGGGCGGCCAGCTCGTCCAGCAGCTCGGCCGCGAGGGCCTCCAGCGCCGGCCGCAGGCCCTCCACCCGGCGGGGGGTGAAGGCCTGCGAGCACGGCTTGCGCAGGCGGGTGTGGTCCGCCCCGTAGGCGGTCGTCATGTTGTCCATGAGGATCCACCCGATGAGCGGGAAGTCCTCACCGATCTCGCCGTCGACGTACGCGTCCCAGTGCTTGGAGCCGTCCTTGGAGAAGCGGTGGTCGGCCAGGACCTGGCGGGCGACGGCGTGGTCGGTGACCGACCAGGCCGTCACGCCGCCGGGCAGCTCCACCTGGGAGACGGGACCCTGGGCGCGGATCCGGGCCCCCTCGCCGTGGATGTCGGCGCCGGCGGGGTCGAGTACGACGGGGCAGCGGGTGTGCATGGTGAGGCCTCCGGTGGGGTGTGCGGCGAGGTTTACAGGTAGACGGTGTTGGGCTCCTGGCCGCACAGGATCCGGCCGTACAGCTCGTTGTTCGTGTTGGGGTGGAGGATCGCGTGCAGGTTCAGCGTCTGCACGTCCCGCTCGATGCGCTGGATCGGCACGGAGCTGTAGATGGAGGAGCCGCCGCTCGCCGTGTTGAGGATGTCCACGGCCTCCTTGGCGCGTGCACACACCGCACCGAGGTCGAGGCGGATGCGGGCGCGCTCCTCCAGCGTCCACTCCTCCTTGGCGGCGCCCTTGGAGTCCACGAGGTCCGCCGCCCGGTGGGCGTGGAAGCCGGCCTCGTCGATCTTGATCGTGGCCTCGGCGACCTGGAGGTGCGTCAGCGGCGCCTCCTGCTGGTTCTCGTAGGCGGTGTACGTGATCTTGCGGCCGGGCAGCCGCTCGAAGAACGCGTCCTTCGCGGCCAGGGCCAGGCCCAGCGCGGGGGCGGCCACGGTGGTGCAGGCGGTCGGCATGAACGGCGCGCTGTAGAGCGGGGAGCCGGCGTTGAGGACCGAGCGGTGCTGGCCCTGGAGCACCGGGACCATCGGGAGCACGCGGGCCTCGGGGACGAACAGCTCCTCCGCGATGGCGGTGATGCTGCCCGAGCCGCGCAGGCCGACGGTGTGCCAGTCGTCCACCAGGGTCAGGTCCTTGACCGGGATGGCCAGCATCACCGGCTGCGGGACGCCGTCCTCGCCGATGACCACGGCGGCGTTGGTGTTCCACTGGCTGTGCTGGACACCGGAGTTGAAGGTCCACTTGCCGTTGACCACGACACCGCCGGCGACCGGGCGGGCCATGGCGGTGGGGCTGAGGATGCCGCTGACGCGGACGTCCGGGTCAGCGAAGATCTCGTCCTGGACCTCGTCCGGGAACAGGCCCACCATCCAGGCGCTGATCGCGTACACCGCGGCGACCCAGGAGGCGGATCCGTCACCGCGGCCGAGCTCGGCGATGGTCTCGACGACCGTGCGCGCGTCGGACTCGTAGCCGCCGTAGCGGTGCGGCATGCGCATGCGCAGGATGCCGGAGTCGGACAGCGCCTCGACGGTCTCTTCGGACAGCCGCCGGCTCTCCTCGTTGGCCAGGGCGTTCTTCTTGAGCAGCGGGATCAGGCCGGTGGCGCGGGCCACGAGGTCGGTGCGCGACGGGGCCGGGAGCGAGGTCGTCATGCGAGTCTCCTGAAAACGGTGGAAGGGGGGAAGCGGAAGGCGGGGGCGGCGGTGCCGGTACGCAGGGGGAAGCGCGGTGCGGCCGCCCGCGGGTGCGGTGCCGGACGGTGCGGCGCGGTGCCGGGACGTTTCCGCAGCACCGCACCGGCCGGCCGGCGTCCTTCGGTCAGGCGCGCTTGCGGGCCGTGAGCAGGACGAACGTGCCGGGGCCGGACTCGTCGACGACCTCCAGCCCGGCCGCCTCCAGCCAGGCGTGGACCTGCGCGGTCTCGAAGAGCTTGATCCCGTCGGGGCTGCCCGGGAACGCGTGGGCGCCCTGGAAGTAGCGGTAGACCGGGTCGGAGCCCCAGCGCATCGTCAGCAGGGTGAGCAGGCCGCCGGGCTTCAGCACGCGCCCGACCTCGGCGAGGGCCGCGCCCGCGTCCGGCAGGGCCTGGAGCGCGTTCCAGCAGTTGACCGCGGCCAGGCTCGCGTCGGCCAGCGGCACGGCGAGCGCGCTGGCGCGCAGGGTCGCGACCTCCGGCAGGCGGGAGCGCAGGCCCGCCAGCATCGGGGCGATCAGGTCGAGCGCGATGACCCGGTCCTCGCCGACGGTCTCCGCGACCACGGCCGTCCAGCGCCCCGCGCCGGCGGCCAGGTCGAGGACCGGGCCCCCGTCGGCCTTGCCGAGGTGCTCGCGCAGGTAGTCGTCCTCACCGGTCGGGGTGAGCGCACCGTCCCAGTTCGCCCCCATGACCCGCAGGAACGCCGGGCGCAGCACGTTCTCGTAGTGGAAGCCGATGCCCGTCATGGCGGCCGCGTTCTGCAGCACGTCGTCCTCGCCGTGCGAGTCGGCGACCCCCGCCGACAGGTCCAGCACCCCGTACGGCAGCGGGAAGGCGTGCTCGCAGGCCGTGCAGCTCGCCCCGTCGGACGCGTAGGAGAGCTCCGCGCGGCACAGCGGGCAGCGCAGCACCCCGGCGAACCGGCTGAACTCCTCGATGCGCGGGACCGGCGGGTCGGCCGGCTTGGCGTCGGCGTGCGGGCTGGCGTCCGTCACGACCACCGGGTCCCCGTTGCGCAGCGCCCAGATGGCCTTGGCGCCGGTGTACGCGAGGACCGAGCGGGTGTCGCTGGCGTAGGTGGCCGCGAGGGCCTCCGGGCTCAGGTTCTTGATCCAGCCCTGGTCGAAGGCGAGCTGCCCCGAGTCGAGCTGCCACTCGTGCGGCGAGGGCCACACCCGGCCCAGGACGACGTTCTCGGGATCCAGCGGCGCCAGGCAGCGCTCCAGCCGGGTCCGGTCGTCGGCGGTCAGGTCCAGCCCTGCGGCGGCGGCGAGGATCCGCTCGCGGCCGTCCGACAGGTGCGAGAGGAGGTAGAGGAGCGCCAGGCGCAGCGGCCCGCCGGTCTCGGCGCGGGTCAGCAGCGCGAGGTACCGGTCGAGGCCCGCGAGGACGGCCGCGCGCAGCGAGCCGTCGGAGTCCGGCCGGCGGTCTTCGGCGAGCAGGCCGAGCAGGACGGCGAGATGGCCGCGGTGCGCGTCCGAGGCGTCGTCGAGGGCGGACACGAGGGCGGCCACCGCTCCGGCCGCGGCGTCGGTGGGCACTCCGCTCCGCCACACGGTGCCGACCAGGTCCACGAAGGCCTCGTCGAGTCCGTCGGACGGCGCCTGGAGGAAGGAGTGGAGTGCGGAGTCGGCCGTCGGGGTGACTGTCATGAGGGTGGCGCGTCCTTTCGTACAAGTTCGTACAAGGTCCGTGGAGTCATCGTCGTGGCGGCACCGGGGCCGCTTCATCTCCGGGATTGCTCTCGTCGGCCGCGCCCCGGATCCGGCTCCGGAACTGGCTGAGGCCGGTCCGCCGCGGTGGACAGGCGGACCGGCCTCGTTCGGGGGCGGGATCAGCGCAGCTCGGTGGCCGTCGCCTGGGTGACGGCGTCGAGGAACTCGCCGCGGGAGAGCGCGGCGGCGATCAGCTCGATGTCGTCGGCCATGTAGCGGTCGTTGCCCAGGGTCGGGACCAGCGCGCGGACGGCCTCGTACGTGGCCTTGGCGGCCGGGCTGAGACCGTCGTAGCGGCCGGAGACGTCCACCGCCTGGGCGGCGGCCAGGTACTCGACCGCGAGGATCTTGTTGTTGTTCTCCAGGACCCGGCGGGCGTTGCGGGTCGCGATCAGGCCCATGCTGACCACGTCCTGGTTGTCCGCGTTCGACGGGACGCTCTGCGTGGAGGCGGGGGCGATGGTCCGGTTCTCGGCCACGAGGGCGGTGGCCGGGTACTGGGCGCCGGCGAAGCCGCTGTGCAGGCCCGGGTTGCCGCCGGCGACGAGGAACTCCGGCAGGCCGTAGCTCAGGTGGCGGTTCAGGACGCGGTTGATCTGCCGCTCGGCGAGGACGCCGAGCTGGGTCAGGGCGATGGTGGTGAAGTCCATCGCGAAGGCGATCGGCTGGCCGTGGAAGTTGGCGCCGTGGAAGATCTCGTCCAGGCCCTCGAAGAACAGCGGGTTGTCGTTGGCGGAGTTGAGCTCGATCTCCAGCTTCTTCTCCGCGTGGTACAGGGTGTCGCGGACCGCGCCGACGATCTGCGGGATGGCGCGCAGCGAGTACGCCTTCTGCAGGTAGATCTCGGAGCGCTGGACGTTCTTGCCGCCCTCCTTGCTGTCCTGGAGCTCGCGGCGCAGGTCCTTGTGCTCGACGGTCAGCCTGCTGCCGGCCATCAGGGCGCGCAGGTTGGCGGCCGTGTCGATCTGGCCCTGGTGCGGGCGGGCGATGTCGTGGCCCTCGGCGAGGAACGGGCTGGTCGAGCCGCGCAGCGTCTCGATGAGCAGGGCGGTGACGATCTCGGCCTGGCGGGCCTGGGTCAGCGCCCGGTGCACCACGAGGGAGCCGACACCGGTCATGCCGGAGGTGCCGTTGATGAGGGCGAGGCCCTCCTTGAAACGGAGCTGGAGCGGCTCGATGCCCAGCTCGCGCAGCACCTTGCCGGTGGCCTCGCGGCGCCCGTCGCGCAGCACGTAGCCCTCACCGATCAGGGTGGAGGCCACGTGGGACAGCGGGGCGAGGTCGCCGGAGGCGCCCAGGGAGCCGATCTCCGGAATGGCCGGGGTGATGCCCTGGTTCAGGTAGAGGGCGAGGCGGGCCAGGATCTCGGGGCGCACCGCGGAGTGGCCCTTGGCGAGGGTGTTCAGACGGGCCGCGACAATGGCACGGGCCTCGTCCTCGGCGAACAGCGGGCCGACGCCGGCACTGTGGCTGCGCACCAGGTTGGTCTGGAGCTGCACCTCCTCCGAGACGTCCACCTGCATGTAGATCATCTCGCCGTAACCGGTGGTCACGCCGTAGATCGGGATGTTCTGCTCGGCGATGCCCTCGAAGATCTCCCGGCTCCTCTGGGCCTTGGCCACGGCCTCGGCGGTGACGCTGACGAGCGCACCCTCCTCGGCAACGCGCCGGACGGCGTCGATGGTCAGGCTCTCGCCGTCGAAGGCGACCGGAATGGTGTTGGTCTCGACGATTGTCAACGATCTCACTCCATCAAATAGGCGGGTGCCGGTGGGTGCCGGCGGGCCGCGACCAGGGACGTACGGGGTGCGGTGTCGGTTGGTGTGTCTGATGCGGTTCAGGCGAGCCGGGACCGGTCGACCTTTCCCGTGGCATTGCGCGGCAGCCGGTCCCCGCGCTCGACGAAGACCGTCGGCGGGGTGGCCGGGCCGAAGCGCGCGCGCAGGTGGGCGCGCCACTCGCGCACGCCGGCCGCGGCGCCGTCGGGGGACGGCTGCGGTACGACGTGCACGGCCAGGCAGTGGACGAGCCCCTGCGGGTTGGTGCGGGGCACGACGGCGCACTCGGCCACCGAGGGGTGGGTGGCCAGGGCGGCCTCGACCTCGGTGAGTTCCACCCGGTGGCCGAAGATCTTGACCTGGAAGTCCTTGCGGCCGCGGAACTCCAGCGCGCCGTCCGCCCGGCGGCGGGCCAGGTCCCCGGTGCGGTACCAGCCGGAGTCGGTCCGCTCCTCCGCCAGCGCCTCCACCGGCCGGAAGGCCGAGCGGTCCGCGCTGCCCAGGTAGCCGGCGGTCACGTACGGGGAGCGCACGACGATCTGGCCGGTGACCCCGGCCGGGCACGGCCGGTCCTCCTCGTCGAGGACCAGCACCTGCCGGCCCGGGATCGGCCGCCCGATCGGGACCGGGCCCCGCACGGGGCCGGTGACGGCGTGCCAGGTCGCGGCGATGGTCTCGGTGGGCCCGTACAGGTTGAACAGGCGTGCCGACGGGAGCACCGCCCGCAGGCCGTTCACCAGCTCGGGCGACAGGGCCTCGCCCATCAGCAGGATGTGCCCGAGGGCGGCCGGCCGGGCCTCCGGCCCCGTCGCCTCCAGCACCTCCAGCAGGGACCGGGCGAAGCTGGGCACCGTCTGGATGTGGGTGATGCCCTGCTCGGCCAGCCACGGCACCAGCCGGTCCGGATTCACCCGCACCCGCTCCGGCACCGGGCACAGGGTGGCCCCGGCCACCAGCGCGGCACTGAACTCGGCGATGGCGGGGTCGTGTTCGGGCGAGACCCACTGCGCCACCCGCGACCCCGGGCCCATGCCGAACCGGCCGGCCATCCAGGTCGCGAACTGGGCCAGGGCCCCGTGCGTCTGCGGGATGCCCTTCGGGCGCCCCGAGGAACCGGAGGTGAAGGCCACGTACGAGGTCCCGGCCGCATCGGCGCCGACGGGCGCGGCTGCCGCCACTTCAGGCGGAGTTGACGCGGAGGCTTCTGCGGACGCCGACGCGGAAGCCTCTGCGGACGCTGACGCGGAAGCCTCTGTGGACGCTGACGCGGAAGCCTCTGTGGACGCTGACGCGTCCACGAGTCGGCCCTTCAGCTCCCCCGCGTACCATCCCGCCAGCTCGTCCCCGGCCGCGTCGCCCTCGACGAGCATGCAGGCCGGGCGGAGCTGCTCCAGCAGGAGACGGCTGCGGCCGCCCGCCGTGCCCGTCTCCAGCCACAGCAGGGCCGCCCCGCTCTCCATGACGCCCAGCAGGGCCGCCGCGCGCAGCGGCCCGGCCGGCAGCCGCACCGCGACCGCCGTGTCCGGGCCCGCCCCGGCCGCCCGGAGGGCGGCGCAGATCCGCTCACCGGCCGCGACGAGGGCCGCGTAACCGGTCTCCTCGCCCTCCCAGCTGACGGCGGGCAGGGCCGATCCCACATGCCCCCGCACCAGCACCGGCACCGGCGGTACGGAGAACCCCGGCTCCGGGCGCAGGTCCGACTCCGCCGCAGCGGCGTCCAGCAGGGCGGCCGGCTCCAGCGGCAGCGCCGCCGCCGGCACGTCCGGAGTGGCCAGCGCCGCGTCCAGGAGGGTGTGCAGCTGCTCCAGCACCCGGCGGGCCGCGTCCTCTCCGTACCGCTCCGCGCGGTATTCGAGGAAGCCGCTCACCGACAGGTCCAGGGACTCCACGACCAGGGCCAGCCCGGCCGGGGCCGTGCCGTTGTGCACGGGCAGCGGGCGCACCACCGCCCCCGCGAGGCGCAGCCCCGACACCGCCTCCGCCCGGTGCGCGAACTGCGCGTCGTCCTGCGGCAGGAGGTACGGGTTCGCCCGCACCCGCGGGGTCTGGAGCACCAGCGAGCGGAAGTCCTCGGCGCCGCGCTCGTCCCCGGCGTACCGGGCCAGCAGCGCCCGGAACGCGGCCAGCAGCACGGCCTCCCGGGTCGCGCCCAGCTCGGCCGCCAGCCGGCCGGCCCGCCCGGCCAGCCGCTCGCCCCAGTCGAAGCGCAGGATCCCGCCGCGGCCGTCCGCCGCGCCGTCCTCTTCCGCGGCCGCCGGTGCCGCCGGTGCGCCCGGCCACGGGGGGGTCGTGGCCGGGCGCCCGCACAGGGCGGCCTCGTAGCCGTCGGAGAGGGCGGCGAGCAGCCGGGAGAACGCGAACTCGTCCACGGACGGCCGGTGCGCGACGAGCAGCAGCGCATGGTCGTCCGCGGCCAGCCGCACCACGTCCAGCCGGACGGGACGCGGGCCGGTGAATTCCGCCGGACGGGCGGCCCAGCTTTCGCACAGATCGCGGGCCATGTCATCGGCATTGTCGGGCGCGTGCGTACTCGTGTCGACGAAGCAAAGGGAATCGGGGTCGCCCGACAATGCCTTCCAGGAAGTGCGGAGGGCGGCCGTGTCGAGAGTTCCGGAGATCCGGTAGGCTGCATACCGGCTGAATGCCGGAGAGCACCGTACCGGTGTCACGGTCGGGGATGCCTTGGTTATCGTCGGGTCATCGGCCACGGAAGCATTCTCAAGTGCCGCCGGACCGCTTCGCTTCTCCTGAAATGCGGAGCTCACGGCCGCGGTTCCGCACTTGAACACGCGCTCGCGTAGGGGCGGGTGGTGACCTGCCGGAGGATCTCGCCCATCAGGCTGGCGGTGGACCGCTCGGGCCCGCCCGCCGGGAGCCGCACCGCGCGGCGCGGCTCCGGACCGACCACACCCTGCTCCACGAACATCCGGACCAGGGCGGTGGCGGCGCTGTGAGCAGTGGCGGCGCTGTACGCGGGGGACGCGGCGGCGGCCCCCCGGACGACGGCCGCGAGCGGGGCGCCGGCCGGGTCCGCGGCAGGCACGGGGGCCGGGTCCGCGGGCGCGGGGGCCGGGGCCGGGGCACCCGCCCCTGCTCGGGCGGGCCGTGGTTTCGTCTTCCGGTGAAGGTCGATCATAAGTGCCTCCCTTGCCGGGTCGGATTTGCATTCTGGGACCACCGGGTGAACGGCCGCGTCTTCTCTTGTGCGCACTCGGCAGGTTCGAACGCGCCTTTTCCCAAGTTCACCGGCACACTTCGCCAAGTTCCCTTGCCGGTCTTCGGGGGCGGTACTTGGATGGGGTGTGGTGGAATGCTGGGAAAGTATTCCGCGCCGGTCGACCAAGGGAATGCAGGATCCCGGGCCGGACTTCCGACTCCGAGAGGAATCACCGGACATGGCTGGGAGACTGTCCGCCTCCCCCCGGGCCGCACGGCCGGCGCCGGCCCCCGCCGCTCCACAGGGCCGCGGGCGGGCCCTGGCCTTCCTGCTCTTCGGCCCCTTCCTCGCCCTCTTCGACGCCTTCTGCATCAACCTGGCCGCCGCCTCGGTGGACCGCTCCATGGGCCTGTCCGCCTTCGAGTTCCAGGCCGTCGCCGCCGGCTACGGCCTCACCTACGGCCTGGGCCTGATCACCGGCGGGCGGATCGGCGACCTCACCGGCCGCCGCCGCGCCTACCGCCGGGGCCTGCTCTGGTTCGCCCTGGCCTCCCTGGGCTGCGGGCTGGCCTGGTCGCCCGGCGCGCTCATCGCCGCCCGCCTCGCCCAGGGCGCCGCGGCGGCGCTCATGCTGCCGCAGGTCCTCGCCCTGATCCGGGTCGCCTACCCGGAGCGGGACCGGCCCAAGGCGCTGGCCTGGTACGGGGTCGCGATGAGCCTGGGCATGGTCGGCGGCCAGCTGCTCGGCGGGGCCGTGCCCGGCTGGGACCTGGCCGGGCTCGGCTGGCGCCCCGTGTTCCTGCTCGCCGTACCGCTCTGCCTGATCGCCTGGGCCGGCACCGGCCGCACCCTGCCGGAGGACCGGACCGGCGGCCCGGACGGCGCCCCGGACGGCGGCCCGGGCGCCCCGGCGGGCGGCCGGACCCGAGAGCGGGCCGCCGGCGCCGCCTCCGGGATCGACTCCGCGGGCATCGTGCTCAGCGCCCTCGCCTACGTCCTGCTCCTGCTGCCCGTGGCCGCCGTGCGCGAGGTCCCGGTCCTGCCCGCGGGGGCCGCCCTGTTCGCCGCCGGGGCGGTGCTCGCCGTGGTGTTCGTACGCCGCCAGGCCGCCCGCGAGCGCTCCGGACGCCCCGCGCTGCTGCCCGTACGCCTCTTCCGCATCCGCCCGTTCACCCTCGGCGTGCTCCTCAACTTCACCCTCTACATGTCCACCGTGCCCTTCTTCGTCCTGCTCGGCCTCTACCTCCAGGAGCAGGCCGGACTGAGCCCCGCCGCGGCCGGGGCCGCCTTCACCCCGGTCGCCGCGGGCATCGCGGCCGGAGCGCGCCTCGGACCCGTGCTCTGGTCCCGGTGGGGGGCCGGCAGCCTGACCGCGGCGGCCCTGTGCACCTGCGCGGGCCTGGCCGGCGCCCTCGCGGTCGTCTCGGCCGCGGGCTCCGGCGCCCACGGGGCCCCCGCCACCCTGCTGCTGTCCCTCGCCGTGTTCGGGTTTGGGTCGGGCACCAGCGTGCCGCTCGTCGCCGGCATCGTGCTGGGCCGGGTGCCCGCCGCCGACGCCGGCGCCGCCTCCGGCGTGTTCATCGCCGCGCAGCAGCTCGGCGCCGCCGCCGGTGTGGCCGTCGGCGGAGTCTTCCTGTACCCGCGCACCGAAGGGGCGCCGCTGCACTACGTGCCGGCCCTGTGGGCCGCCCTGTTCTTCGCCCTGACCACCCTGGTCTGGGCCGTGCTGCTGCGGCCGCGCGGACGCCGGGGCGGGACTCCGCCGGCGCCCGCCGCGGCCGCCACCCGTGAGGAGTGACCATGCCCAACACCTCGGCGACGCGGCCCCACACCGTGCCGGTGCCCGACGCGACGTGTCTGCGCGGGCACGTGGACGCGCTCCGGCAGGACGCGCGGACCGGGAAGTGGACCCCCACCCCCCTGGAACGCAGCCTGGCCCGGCTGCTCGCCACCGCGGCCGCCGGGACCGGCCTGCCGGCGGCCTGGCTGGTACGCGCCACCCTGCGCGAGGGGGCGATGGCCCTGATCCAGGAGAACGGCGGCCGGTTCGCCCTCCTCCTGGCCGAACTCATCTCCGTACTGGAGCAGTTGGAGGAGAGCGAACCGATGGGCCACGCGGCGGCCGGCTGGGACCGCACCGCCCACGAGGTCGTGGAGGACGCCTGCCGCCTCGTCGTCGTCACGGCCGAAGACCATGGCACGTGCTGAGCTGGCCCTTCCGGCCGCCGGAACCGGCGCCCGTCCCGGCGCGGAGCCCTGCCGGCCCCGCCTGCTGACCCCCGGACTCCCCCTCGGGCTCCGGCCCGCCCCCGCGGACGGGGTCCGGGTGTGGCTCGCCGACGCGACCGTGCGCCCCGCCGTGGTCGAACAGCTCGGCCGCGCCGTGCTGGACGAGGCGGAGCGGGCGCGCGCCGGCGTGCTGCGGCGGGCCCCCGACCGGCGCTGCTACGTCACGGCCCACGTCGCCCTGCGGCTGCTGCTCGGCGCGCAGCTGGGCATCGCGGCCGGGCAGGTGCGCTTCCGGCACGAGGCCTGCCCGTGCTGCGGCGAGCCGCACGGCCGGCCCGCCCCCGTGCTGCCCGGCGGGCCGCCGCTGCACTTCTCCCTCTCGCACAGCGGGGACCTGGCCCTGCTCGCGTTCGCCGCCGTGCCGGTGGGCGTGGACGTCCAGACGGTGGGCACCGCCGAGGCCACCGAGGAGGTCCGGGGCATCCTGCACCCGCGGGAGGAGGCGGAACTCACCGCCTGCCCGCCCGCGTTGCGGCCCGAGGCCTTCACCCGGGCCTGGGTCCGCAAGGAGGCCTACCTCAAGGGCCTGGGCACGGGACTGGCCCGCAGCCCCGCCCTCGACTACCTGGGCACCGGCCCGCAGGCCCCGGACGGCCCGGCCGGGTGGCGGGTCCGCGACGTGTCCGTCCCGCCCGGCTACGCGGCGGCCGTCGCGGTCCGCGAACCCGCCTCGGCGGCCCGCCACGCGGGCGGATCCCTGCGCGCGGCCTGAGGGCGGCGGCGGGCCGGGAGCGCGGGCCCCGGGATCGCCGTTCCGGGGACGGGGAGTCGGTCGCGGGCGGAGCGCACGCTCGGGTCCGGGCCCGGAGCCCCGGCGGTGGTCGGGTCCTGGCCCTGCCGGAAGTTCGGGAGCCGGGTCGGGGCCGGAGACGGGCCGTGGGGGTCGGAGGCGGGTGGTGGGGTCCGGGCCCGGAGTCCCGGCGGTGGTCGGTCCGGGCCCTGCCGGAAGTTCGGGAGCCGGGTCGGGGTCGGAGACGGGCCGCCGGGCCGGAGACCGGCGGGGGGTCCGGGCGGAGCCACCGGTCGGGTCCGGCCCGGAGCCGAGGAGTCGGGTCCGGAGACCGGCCGCCGGGCCGGGCCGGGGCGCGTGGGCCGCCGGTCGGGGCCGGGGCCTGGCCCGGCCCCGACCGGTCCGCCGGGTGCCGCTCGCCCCCTCGCCCGCGTGCCTGCGTACGTTGTCCGGCGCAGCGGCGGCCGCCGCGGTCGGCTCGCGGCGCGGCGGGGGCCGGCGGCAGCACGGGGGCGCCGGGCAGGATGCGGCTCAGTAGCCCGACTCGGGGGCGAGGTCGCCGCCCGCGCCGATGTCGGCGAGGGCGCTCAGCACCATCGGCGGGTGCTCGGTCAGGCGCTGGAGCAGGTGCAGCCACCAGTTCGTGCCGTACGTGGCGTAGATCCGCGTGGTCAGGCCCGCCTCCCGGTAGCGGTGCAGCAGCCCGGGCTGCACCCCGTACAGCATCTCCACCTCCGCGGCCCGCGCCAGCAGCCCGCTCTCCCCGGCCGCGGCGAGCACCACCGGATCCTGCGTGGCCAGGCTCAGCCGCACGCCGCCGTCCACGAGCCGCCCGGCCAGGGCGAGGAAGCGGTCGTCGAGCGCGGGGCCGCGCCCCAGGGCGAGTTCCGGCGGCTCCGGGAAGGCCCCCTTGACCAGGCGGACCATCCGGCCGGGCCGGGCCAGCCGCTGCACGTCGCCCTCGGTGCGGTGCAGGTGGGCCTGGAGGGTGATGCCCAGGTTCGCGTACCGGCCGGCCAGGTCGGCGTGCACCGCCAGGACCGCGTCGACCGACGGGTGCCGCTCCATGCTGAGGACCACCTCGCTGCCGCGGGAGGCCGCGGCGGCGGCGATGCGGCCGGTGTTCTCCGCGGCGAGCTCCCGCGAGACGGCGAGGCCCACCTGGGAGAGGTCGAAGCCGATCCGGTCGGGGGCCCACTCGTGGGCGAGCAGGTGCAGGTACTCCGTCACCACCCGCTCGACCTCCGCCGGATCGGCGTTGTCGTGCGCGGGTCCCGCGAACTCGGCCGTCACCCGGTAGCCCTTGGCCCGCAGGCCCGCGATCTGCGTGAGGAACCCCTCCCGGTCGGAGGCCAGTACGTAGCGCCGGGCGGCGGGGGCCAGGAGGTCCTGGAGCGCCGATCCGGGGGCGGCGAAGGCGGCATGGCACCGGGGATCGCCGGCGAGCTTGCGCAGCCCCTCGGCCGCCGCTTCCAGGAGGGCGCGCTGGGAGAGTTCTCGGGTCATGGCAGCGCCTCGGCAATCTTCTCGGTACGGGGGGACCGCCTGTGGTCCGGCCCGTGGGGCGGCCGGCCTCAGACGGGGGATCCGGTGCGGCCGCGCGGCCGGGGCTCCGGAGGCGCGGTGCGCTCCCGGGCCGTCAGCTCGCGGATCCGCCGGCGGTCGCGGTCCAGCTGCCGCCGGGAGCCGTGCAGGGTGTGGACGACGGTGCGGGCGCGGCCGCAGGGGTGCGGTCTGCTCCCGAACCAGTAGACGGACGGAAGGGATTCGAGCGCGCCGGCCGCGGCGGGCGCGAGCCGGGGCGCCGGACCGCCGCCGGGGACGGCGGTCTCGATCACCTGGGCCTCGCACCGCTTCTCGTAGCTGCGCCCCGCCCAGTGCCGGAGGAAGGTGTCCGGTTCGAGGCAGGCGAGGGCCGTCAGGTCGGCCTGGTTGGCGCCCAGGCACAGGTCGTCGTAGCCCGGGAGGACCGCCTCGCCCGGGCCCGCCGCGGCCTCGGCCAGGACGGGACCGCCGGGGCCGAGCGCCACCCGGGTGCGGGCGGGCCCGTGCTCGATGCCCAGGGCGTCGAGCACGGTGTGCGTGTACGCGACGGCCTCGGCGGCGGGGCCGCGGTCCGGGGCGACGAGGGTGGTGTGGCCCCCGGGGCCGGGCGCCCCGCCGGGGCGGTGCCGGCGGCGGACCGAGACCACGTGGCGGCGGCCGTCCCGGGAGACCGTGTCCACGCTGTACTCGGTGCCGTACGCGGGCTCCGCGGCCGGACCGGGTCCCGGCCCCGCGCCGTACGGGCGGAGGCCGTGCGGGTGCGCGGCGGCCCGGTCGTTCACGGGCAGCCGGAGCAGCCCGGTCAGGTCGGCGGCGAGGGCCAGCCCGGAGTCGTGCCCGGCCAGGACGCAGTGCGGCCGGTACGGGGCCAGCCGGGCGGCGGTCTCCGCGGGGTCCACGGCCGGCCCGCTGCGTACGTGAAGGACGCGGACCCCCCATTTGGCAAAAGCTTGGGCCCATACATTGCCAAATATGCCAGCGTCTACGAGGATGGCGGAGCCGGGATCATGGCTGATGAGCGCGGTGCGTGCCATTCTGCCCTCCCCTCCAGCCCTGGCCGCAGAGATCATTTTCGCGATTGGGGTTTCCAGTTCTTGGCAAGAGTTTGCCACAGGTCGGTGTGGCTGGCAACGACCGTGCCGCCACCACCGCGCACGACAGCGCCCGGCGCCCCCGTGTGGGGGGCGCCGGGCGCTGTCGTGCGGGCCGGTACGGGTGCGTCGGAGGGATCAGGCCTGGCTGCGGCTCTTGCCGCGGGCCTCCATGAGGCATTCGGCGGCGAGCCGCCAGATCTCCGCGGCCAGGTCTATGTTCGAGCTCTCTTGGGCCTCCAGGGCGAGCCGCTGCAGCCCGGCCAGCCCCTCGTCCTCCTCGCCGTCGAGGATGCGCAGCTGGTTGGCGAGCACGTCGAGGCGGATCCGGGTCTGGTACGACAGCCGCAGCTCGGAGCGGGCGAGCCGGTCCAGGAGGGCCCGCGCGTCCGGCAGCCTGCCCTCGGCGAAGGCGAGCCGCGCCCGCAGCACCGCCAGCGCCTGCTCCAGGGCGGGGGTCCGGGCGAACGGCAGGCCCGACTCGGCCGCCTCGATGCACCGCTGGGCCGCGTCCAGGTCCGGGGGCAGCTTCTGCAGGTGCAGCTCGGCCATGGCCACCCGCAGCCGCAGCCACAGGGTGAGGTTCTCCCGGCTCTCGAAGCCCTCCAGGGCCCGTTCCAGCAGCTTCTGGGCGCCGGCCACCTCGCCCTGGCGCATGTGGAGCGCGGCCGCGGTCCACAGGGCCTCGGCCCAGAGCGCGTCGGTGCGGCCCTCGACCAGCACCGTCAGCTCGTCCGCGTGCTGGCGGGCGTCGGGCAGCCGGCCGGACTCCGCCTCCACGGAGACGAGGGCCACCAGGGCCGCGGCCACGTCCTGCGAGGACGCGGCGTGGTCGCGGGCCAGCCGGTAGGCGGTGGTGGCGGCCTCGACGGCCGGGACGATCTCACCGGTGACGCGCAGCGAGCGGGCGTACTGCGTCAGCGCGCGCGAGCGCAGCTCCGCCAGCCCGATCTCCTCGCTCACCTTGACCAGCTCGTCCAGATAGGCGCGCTCGGCCGCCTGCTCGCCGTGCCGCCGCTTCCACTGGGCCAGCAGCCACAGGGCCTGCCAGCGCAGCATCGGGTCCTGGCCGCGGGCGGACTCCAGGGACTCGGCGAGCAGTTCGCTCGTCTCGTCCGACTCCAGCGAGGTGGCCAGGGACAGGCTCTGGGCCAGCGAGGTGGCCTTCGACTCCTCGAACTCCGCGGGACTGATGCCGAGCTGGGCGGCCAGGTGGGCAACGGCGCGCTCGGTCGGCTGGCGGGCGCCGGATTCCAGGCGCGACAAGTAGCCGGTCGACATGCCGTCGCCGGCGAGGGTGGCCTGCGAAAGGCCCCGCTCGGTCCTCAGCTGCCTCAGCCGACGACCGAAAGATGGCTGCTCCAGCACGTTTATGCCCCAACGGTGGATTGACTTCGTGGTTCCGGGCCGGACCGTTTTGCCGTTGCCGTGTCACATGATTCGTGGTTCTTGTGCCCAGGGTATCCAAAAAACGCGCAGCTTAGCAAGGTGTCGCATGGCCTGGCCTGCGATTCTCCGCTGTGAGCGCAATGATCGAGGCAACCTCCCTTGTCGCGGACCTTGGCAAGTAGTTGTCAAGTTGGCGTGATTGTCGTACGCTTCTTGGCAACATCAGCCGACGATGCCCACAGGAGTGGCGTAAATGACCTGTGACAGCTCTGCCGTCATCGCCGCCTCCGGCACCTCGGCGCGCACCCCCGGCAGTCATCGCGACGAGGCCCGCGAGGTGCGGGAGTTCATGACCGCGGCCTGGAGCGACCTGCTCCGCTGCACCGGCCTGACCGAGCACTCCGACTTCTTCGCCCGCGGGGGCGACTCCCTGCTGATGACCCGCCTGGTGCGGCGGATCGCCGTGGAGTACGGGGTGCTGGTGTCGGTCCACGACATGTCCTGCCGCAACCTCGGCGACCAGGCCGACCTGGTGCAGTCCTTGCGCTCGCGGGCCCGGGGCCGCGCCTCCGGGCGGCGGGCCGTGCGGCCCGGCGAGGTCGAGAGGTTCGTGGCCAAGGCGTGGACCGACCTCCTCGGCTGCCCCGAGCCGGGCGAGCAGGCCGACTTCTTCGCCCTCGGCGGGGACTCCCTCCAGATGACCCGTCTGGTGCGGCGCATCGCCAAGGAGTTCGGCGTCACCGTACCCGTCCACGACATGCTCGCCGTGCCCACCGTGGGGGCGCAGAGCCGCCTGGTCGCGGCCGCGCTCGCGGCCGGCCCGCGGCCCGCGCTGACCCTGCCGGGGCGCGTGTCCTGATCTCCGCCCGCGGCCCGCCGTGCGGCCTGCGCCGCGCGGCCCGCCCCGGGCGGCTCCGCCGCGCTCCCGCACCCCGGTGGGCCCCCGCCCTCCCGGGGCGTCCTCCCCTGCATCCTTCCTGCTCAGGCCCCGGACCGCCGGTCCGGGGCCCGCCCGCGTGCGCCCGCCCGGCGGGCGCACGCCGGCTCCTCCCGTCCCGGAGTGCGTCCCGGCGTCCGGCCCCGCCCGCTGCCCTGCGGCCCCCTCCTCGGGGGCCGTTTTTCATGACACCGGTGGCCGGTTTGCGCTCCACCCAGGCAAGTTGCCAAAGTCTGGCAAATGTTTGCCAAGCCGGGTCGGGCTTCGTTAGCGTCTGCCTCCATCAGGCCCGTACGGCCGCTCAAGCACCCGCTCTGCCAAGGAGAACCCATGCGAACCGTCATGCACGCTGCCCGGATGTCCGTCGTGGCCGGTGTGTTCGGCCTGGTCGCCGCGTTCGCCGCCGCGCCGAGCTTCGCCTCCGGCACCGGTGCCGACATCGACTGGCCGGTCGTCCCGAAGACGGGCCTGACGTCTTCCTCCTCCGGCGAGAACATCGACTGGCCCTGACAGATGACCGACTGGCTGCAATGCACCACCCCGCGGCCGGAGGCAGCGCGAAGGCTGGTCTGCTTCCCGCACGCGGGGGGCGTGGCGGCGTTCTTCGCCCGGTGGCCGGAAGGGCTTCCCGACACCGAGGTGCACGCCGTCCGCTACCCCGGCCGCGCCGAGCGCGCAGCCGAACCCTGCGCCACCGACCTGCACCGGCTGGCCGCCGACATCGCCCGGGCCGTGGCCCCGCTCGCCGACCGCCCGCTGGCCCTCTTCGGCCACAGCATGGGCGCCTGGCTCGCCTTCGAGTGCGCCCGGGTGCTGGAGGCGGACGGGATCCCGCTCGACCACCTCTTCGTCTCCGGGGCCGCCGCCCCGCAGACCCGGGTGCGGCCCGACACCGGCTTCGCCGACCTCGACGACGGCCAGTTCGCGGAGGCCCTGGTGGACTTCGGCGGCACCCCCGCCGAACTGCTCGCCGAACCGGTCCTGCTCAAGCTCGTCTTCCCGTACGTACGGGCGGACTTCCGGCTCGCCGGCAGCTACGTGTACCGCCCCGGACCGCCGCTGTCCTGCCCGCTGACGGCCATCGCCGGGGACGTGGACCCCCTGCTCCAGACCGGAGACCTCGGCGCCTGGGCGCTCCAGACGCGCGGAACGTATGGTGATCGCACCGTCGAAGGCGATCACTTCTACCTCGCCGCTCGGCCGCCCTACGCACTCCTCTCCGGGCTCCTGGCACAGAGCGGGCCCGGTTCGCTGCACGACCTGAGCTGAAAAGGACCTGCACCATGGCGCACATCAGGCTCGACAACGACCTCCCGGGCATCAGCGGGCTGATGGCCCAGCGGCCGGACACCGCGGAGCCGCTCGGCATGCTCGCCAACGCCCTCCTGCGGGCGCCCTCTTCGCTCACCCCGGGCGAGCGCGAGCTGATCGCCGCGTACGTCTCCGAGCTCAACTCCACGAGCTTCTGCTCCGGTTCGCACAGCGCCTTCGCCGCCGCCCAGCTCGACGGCGGCGAGGAGCTCGTCAAGGCGGTCCTCGCCGACCCCGCGACGGCTCCCGTCGGCGAGAAGCTGCGCGCCCTGCTCAAGGTGGCCGCCGAGGTCCAGGCCGCCGCGCGGGCCGTGGCCGACGAGACGGTGGCCGCCGCCCGCGCCGCCGGCGCCGACGACCGCGACCTGCACGACACCGTCCTGATCGCGGCGGCCTTCTGCATGTACAACCGGTACGTCAGCGGGCTCGCCACCGCGCTCCCCGAGGACCCCGGCTACTACGCGGAATCCGCCCGCCGCATCGTCGCCGACGGCTACGGGCGCTCCCCGCAGCCGCAGGCCGTCTGAGAGGAGTCCGCGCCATGGGCGCCAACCGCACGTGGACCACGGCCGACGTACCCGACCAGAGCGGCCGCACGGCCGTGGTCACCGGGGCGAACTCCGGCCTCGGATTCCAGGCGGCCAGAGCGCTCGCCCTGCGCGGCGCCCACGTGGTGCTCGCCGTACGCGACACCGAACGCGCACAGACCGCCGCGGCCCGGATCCGGGCCGCGGCGCCGTCGGCCGCGCTGACCGTCCAGCGGATCGACCTGGCCGACCAGGCCTCCGTACGCGACGCGGCCAAGGAACTGAACGACTCCTTCGGCCGCATCGACCTGCTGGTCAACAACGCCGGGGTGATGTGGACCCCCGGGGCCCGCACCGCCGACGGGCACGAGCTGCAGTTCGCCACGAACCACCTCGGGCACTTCGCCCTCACCGGACTGCTCCTGGACCGGCTGCGCGCCGCGCCCGGAGCCCGCGTGGTCGCGGTCAGCAGCTACCTGCACAAGTTCGGCCGGATCGACTTCGCGGGCCTCGCCGCCGGGCGCGTCCCCGACCGCTTCACCGCGTACAACCAGTCCAAGCTGGCCAACCTGATGTTCGCCCTCGAACTCCAGCGGCGCCTGGCCGCGGCCGGCGCGGACACCCTCGCGGTCGCCGCCCACCCCGGCCTCGCCGACACCGGCCTCGGCCGGGACATCCCCGCCGTCGTGCGCCGCCTGGGCGCCCCGCTCGCCCCGCTGTTCCTCCAGAGCGCGGAACAGGGCGCCCTGCCGCTGCTCCGCGCGGCCACCGACCCCGCGGTGCAGGGCGGCCAGTACTACGGCCCGCTCGGCCTCACCGAGACCCGCGGGCACCCCGGCCCCGTGCGCCCCCGCCGCTCGGCCCGCGACCCGCGGGTCCGGCTGCGGCTGTGGGAGGAGTCCGAGCGCCTGACAGGCGTCGCGTACGGTATCTGAGCCCGCCGGGGCGGCCCCGCCGCCCCGGCCCGCATCCCCGTGTCCCGTATCCCGTACCCCCGTACCCCCGCACCCCGCCGCGGCCTCCGTGCGCGGGTGCGGAAAAACACCGGAGCCGGGCCGCCCCAGCGGCCCGGCTCCCGTGCGTCCCCCCGCACCGGAGTGCGGGGGGACGGCCGTCAGACGATCTCCATCTGCGCCATCATCCCGATGTCGCTGTGCTCCTGCAGGTGGCAGTGGTACATGTACACGCCCTTGTAGCCGGTGAACGTGGCCTGCACCCGGACGGTCTCGCCGGCCCGGACCAGGACGGTGTCCTTGAGCCCGTTCTCGCCCGGCAGCGGCGGCTTGCCGTCGCGGTCCAGCACCCGGAACGGCACCAGGTGCATGTGGAAGGTGTGGTCGATCGCCCCGAACGGGGTGTCCGCCGGGTCCGCGTTGTAGATCTCCCAGATCTCGGTGGACCCGATCGGGATCGTCTGGTCGATGCGGCCCGGGTCCCACGTCTTGTCGTCGATGGCGAACTCCTCGCCGGACGCCGACAGGGAGAGCTTGATCTTGCGGACCTTCGTGGCGGGGCGCAGCGCCGGCAGCGGCCGCAGCTGGGCCGGCACCCGGCTGGTGTCCGAGGCCGTGCGCACCACGTCGAAGCGGAGCACCGCCTCGTTCTGCCGGGTGTCGTTGAGGATCAGCCGGTCGCCGACCTTGTTCTTCGAGAAGTCGACGACGACCTCGATGCGCTCACCCGGGGGCAGCAGCAGCCTGGTCCGCGGCAGCGGGGCCGGGAGCAGGCCGTGGTCGCCCGCGATCTGCTGCACCTCCAGACCGCCGAAGTCCAGCTCGACGATGCGGTGCAGGGTGGCGTTGAGCACGCGGAACCGGTACTTGCGGGCGGCGACCTGGAAGTAGGGCTGGATCTTCCCGTTGGCCAGCAGCGTGGACGGCTCCGGGCTCGGCTCGAAGATCATCCCGCCCTCGGAGTCGAACCGCGCGTCGGAGACCAGCAGCGGGACGTCGTACGCGCCGCAGGGGAGGTTGAGCGCCGCCTCGTCCGCACCCTCGATCAGGTACAGGCCGCGCAGGCCGCGGTAGACGTGCTCGGCCTCCTTGTGGTGGGTGTGGTCGTGGTACCAGAGGGTCGCGCCGGGCTGGTTGTTCGGGTACTCGAACAGGCGGGAGGTGCCGGGCTCGATGAGGTCCATCGGGTAGCCGTCGCTGCTCGGCGCCACGTGGCCGCCGTGCAGGTGCACGGTGGCCGCCCGGTCCAGCTTGTTGACGTACCGGACCTTGGCGGTGCGGCCGGACTTGGCGCGGATCGTGGGGCCGAGGAAGGTGCCGCCGAAGGTGAGCACCGGCGTCCGGTAGCCGGGGAAGATCTCCGTGGTCGACGCCTGGAGGGGTATCTCGTAGAAGTCGGTGTTGTCGATGGAGGCGACCGGCTTCAGCGAAGGCGGCAGCGGCATCCGCTGCGAGAACGGGGTGATGGGCGGCGGCGGTCCGGCCGCGGCGGCGTTCTTCGCCTTGGCCGGCGCACCGTGCTCGTGGTGGGAGGAGTCGGTGTCGGCGGCGGCCATCGCCGCCTCGCCGACCGGCCACAGCATGGCACCGCCCGCCAGCGCGCCGCCCACGGCCAGCATCCGTCGTCTGTTCAGCATTCGTATCCCCCAAGGGAGCACCCGGTTGGTCAAGGAGCGGCGCCGGGCGCCGGGGCGCGGCGCGCACGGTCCGCCACGCGATCCTCACACCGCCGACACGACCGGTCCTCTTCGAAATTGCTCTGTTTTAGGGGGAGTTGGGGGGCCGGGGGAACCAGGTGGGGAATCAGTGCACGTCGAGGCCGCCCAGGAACCACTTCGTGAGGTCCTCGATCCGCGCCTCGACCTCGGCCCGCCCGGCCCCCTCGACGAGGAACACCGCCAGGAAGTCCCCCGAGTGCGAGGACTCCGCCAGCACGTCGCCCTCGGCCGCGAAGTACGTCTGCTTGAACACCCCCGGCGGCCGGGAGGCCGGGTCCGGCAGCCGGTGCAGGGTGCCCGGCCGCATCATGAACGCCAGCTGCCCCGCGGCCGGCTCCGGCGCCCGCCGCCCCGGCACCTCGGCCGGCAGACCGAACTGGCGCAGCACCGGCAGCTGCGCCGGATCCAGCCCGAACATGTGCCGGTGCAGGTCCCGCACCCCGGCCCCGCCGGCCCGGCAGGCGGCCTCGCACAGCACCAGCTCGTCGTCGGGCGTGCGGAACACCTCGATGTGGAAGGCGAAGTCGGCGGGCCCGCCCAGCGCCTCCAGCACCCGCCGGCCGAAGCCGACGAGGCGGTGCGCCATCGGGTCCCCGGCGTCGAGGGCGATGTCCACGCGGCCCGTGCGGTCGGTGTAGTCGGCGAGGGCGTACCGGTACTGCGAGGGCCAGATGGAAGCCGTCCCACCGCCGGTCACCACCCCGTCGATGTGGCACATCGCGCCCTCGACGAACGCCTCCGCCAGCCAGCCCGGCTCCCCGTCCGCAGCGGTGAGCGAGGCCTGTGCGGCCCACCCGTCGAGCTCCTCCTGCGTCCGCAGGATCCGCAGCCCGATCGAGCCCGCGCCGCGCCGGGGTTTGACCACCACCGGCAGGCCGTGCTCCCCGGCGAAGGCGCCGAGGTCCCCGGCCGTGCGCAGCAGGACGTGCGCGGCCACCGGAATGCCCGCCCGGACGGCGGCCCGCTTCATCTCCCACTTGTCGCGGTAGGGGACCGCCGTGTCCGGCTGCTGGCCGGGCATCCCGAAGCGCGCCCGCAGCAGCGCCGCCCGCTCGATGTCCCGCTCCGCGCAGGCCACGATGTCGGTCACCCCGTACGTGCGGATCAGCTCGGCGGCCCGCTCCTCCACCCAGGGGGTGTCGGCGTCGTAGTCGCGCACCGCCTCGGCGTGCACGTACGGCGGGAAGTCCGGCAGCTTCTCCCCGAAGGAGGCCAGCAGCTCGGCGGAGGCCAGCAGCACCAGCTTGGCGCCCGTGGGGGCCAGCCACTCGTGGTAGGGGGTCGCGGCCAGCGAACCGCGGTGCAGGATCAGGACGGTCATGCGGCGGGCTCCTCGTTCCAGATGCTGACGTAGCGTTCGCCCGTGTCGGGCAGGACGGCGACGATCGTCTTCCCGGCGTACGCGGGATCCCGGGCCAGCTGCCCGGCCGCGAACAGCGCGGCTCCCGCGGAGACCCCGACGAACAGGCCCTGGCTGCGGAGCACCGCCCGGGCCTCGGCGGGCGCGGCCTCGTCGGGCACCGTGACCACCCGGTCGACCAGCGCCTCGTCGGTGGTGGGGGCGACGAAGCCGCCGTTGAGTCCGGGGATGCGGTGCAGGCCGCCGCAGCCGCGGGAGAGCACGGGGGAGTTCTCCGGCTCGACCGCCACGATCTCGATCTCCGGGTTGCGCTCCTTGAGGTAGCGGCCGGCGCCGCTCAGCGTGCCGCCCGTGCCGACGCCGGCGACCAGCACGTCCACCTTCCCGGCGGTGTCGGCCCAGATCTCGGGGCCGGTCGTCTCGTAGTGGGCGAGGACGTTGTCGTGGTTCTCGTGCTGGCGCGCGTACCAGGCGCCGGGCACCTCCCGCTCGATCTCCTCGGCGCGGGCGATCGCCGCGGCGAACCCCTCCGAGCCCGGGGTCTGCACCAGTTCGGCGCCCAGCGCCCGCAGCAGCCCCTTCCGCTCGGGGGTGGCCGTGTCGGGCAGGACCACGATGCAGCGCAGGCCGCGTACGGCGCACAGCGCGGCCAGCGCGATCCCCGTGTTGCCCGAGGTGGACTCCACCACGGTGGACCCGGGGCCGATGTCCCCGCGCTCCTCGGCGGCCCGCAGCAGGTGGCGGGCGGCCCGGTCCTTGACGCTGGCGTACGGGTTGGCGGCCTCCAGCTTGGCGAGGACCTCGACGCGCGGATCGGCCCCCGGCAGGCCGAGGCGGACCAGGGGGGTGCCGCCGATCAGGTCCTCGACGCCGTCGGCGATCCGGCGCACGCCGGACGGCGCCGGCGCGGTGGTGGTGGTCATGGGCTCTGCTCCAGGGATGGTCGGGACACAAGGACGGGGCGGCGGGGGGCGGGCGGCGGCCCGCCCGACCGGGTCACCAGGCCCCCGCGGACGCGTGCAGCCGCACGGGGTCCTCGGCGGGCGCGGGCGCGGTCGCGGGCGCGGGGCGCGGGGGAACGACGACCGGGGCGGAGGCGTACACGCGGGCCCCGGCCGGGACGTCGCGGCAGACGGTCGCGCCCGCACCGATCAGGGCGCGCGCACCGATCTCCACCGGGCCCAGCACGCTCGCACCGGCGCCCAGCACGACCTTGTCGCCGACCACCGGATGCCGGCGGTCGCCCTGCGGGCGCCCCAGGTCCACCCACCAGCCGACGGCCCCCAGGGTCACCTGGTGGTAGATCGTCACATCGGAGCCGACCACGGCCGTCTCCCCGATGACCACGGCCGCCCCGTGGTCGATGAACACCCGCCGGCCGAGCACGGCCCCGGGGTGCACCTCCACACCGGTACGGCGCCGGGAGCGCCGGGCGAGCAGCTGCGCGGTGCCGCGCAGGCCCCGCCGCCACAGCCGGTGCGCCACCCGGTGGGCCCACAGGGCCCGCAGCCCGGGATGGCCGAGGGCCTCCCGGCGGGTGCGCAGGGACGGGTCGCGGGCGAAGGCGGTCTCCAGGTCCTCGCGCAGCTCGGCCGTCAGGCCGGCGGACGTCGCTCCGGGCATGCGCTCAGTCCCCCCGGCCGGCGGCGGCCGCGGGCCCGCCGTCCGCGGGCGCCGTCTCCACCCGGATCGCCCGCGCGGCCAGCTCCTCGGCCAGGGCCACCGCGGCGTCGGTGTCGGCGGCGCGCACCGCCACGAAGCCGATCCGGTCCCAGTTGTCCCGCAGCGGGCGGACGGTGTCGCCGGGCCGCACGCCCACCGACACGGCCAGCACGTCGGAGCGGGCCGCGACCTCCGCCACCCCGGAGACGGCGGTGACCGTGCCGGGCTCGCGCAGGACGAAACGGGTGCAGGCGGCGGCCGAGGGCACCGGCTCGGACAGCAGCTCGGGCACGGTGCCCAGCGGCCAGCCGGCCGCGTACGCGTACAGGTCGATCCCGTACGCCGCCTCCACGAGCTCCGCGATGTGCCCGCCGCCGAGCCGGTTGTGGGACTCGATGACCACCGGGCCCTGCGCGCCCAGCCGGATCTCGGTGTGGCTGGGGCCGTCGGTGACCCCCATGACGGTGAGGAACGAGGTGACGGCCGAGGTCAGGGCGGCCCGCCGGTCCGGGTCCAGGCGGGCCGGCACGGCGTGCCCGAGCTCCGCGAAGTGCGCGTCGTCGGTGAGCTTCTCCGTGACGGCCAGCACCACGTGCCGGCCGGCGAAGCTGAACGCCTCGACGCTGAACTCGGGCCCGGCGACGTGCGACTCCATCAGGAACCCGGTCACCTTGAAGAGGGTGGAGCCGCGGTCCGTGCGCTGCCCGTGCAGCTGCCCGATCCGCTGCCACACCCGGTCCAGGTCCTCCGGCCCGGCCGCCTTGAGCAGCCCGAAGCCGGCCGTGGTGTCGGTGGGCTTGACGATGAACGGGTAGCCGGCGCGCTCCCCGAACTCCCGCAGCGAGCCGGGGCCGGTCACGGGGGCGAACTCCACGCCCGCCCCGCCGTGCGCGGCCAGGTGGGTGCGCATCCTGAGCTTGTCCCGCATCCGGCGGCTGACCTCGTACCGGCGGCCGTCGCTCCACCCGAAGTGGTCGGCCAGGCGGGCCGCGTTGCTCAGCCCGCCCTCGGTCAGGGAGAGCACCTTCTCGCAGCCGTGCACGGCGCGGGCCGTCTCCGCGTACGGGAGCACCGTGTCCCAGTCGGTGTAGTCCACCATCAGCAGCACGTCGGCGGTGCGGGTCTGGAACTCGTTGATCTTGTCGGGGTGCTGGAGGAACACGACGCGCACGCCCTGCTTCTTCACGTACTCCAGATGTGCGTCGGTGCCGCCGATCAGCAGGACGGCGGGGGCGGTGGTCAACAGAGCGCTCCTTCCAGGAGGGGTTCGCGGACGACGGGGGAGAGCTCCCGGTGGAGGGCGGCCAGCCGCCCGGCGGCGGCGGCCGGGGTGGCCGCGTGGACGACGGCGTACCCGTGCCGGGTCGCGGAGTCGGTGACCGGGTTCACCCGGTCGCCGGGGCGCAGCGGGAAGTGCAGGGCGTGCACGTCGGGGGCGGCCGCGAGGAGCTCCACCGGGGCGGCCGACTCCAGCCGGCCCGGCGGCAGCCGGAAGAACTCGATCGCCGCGTACCGGTGGGCGGCGGGCGGCACCACGGGCTCCCCCGCCAGCGCCCGGAAGATCCACGCCTCGATGTCGAAGCCGGTGGCGGCCTCGACGAGCAGGGGGATCCGGTCACCGCCCAGCCGGGCCTGCGACTCCACGATCCGCGGGCCGCCGGGGGTCAGGATCACCTCGGTGTGGGCGGGGCCGAACCGGTAGCCGGCGAGGTCCAGCAGGGCCGTCACCAGCCCCTCGATCTCCGACCGCGCGGCCGCGGGCAGCGGGGCGGGGAACACGTGCCCGGTCTCCACGAAGCCCGGGGCGCCCGTGGTCTGCTTGGCGGTGATGCCGACCACGTGGTGCACCCCGCCCGCCGACAGGGTCTCGACGCTGAACTCCGGGCCGTCGAGGAACTCCTCGATCAGGTAGGGCCCGGCGAGGGAGCCGGCGCGGACCCGGTCCGCCCACTCGTCCACGTCCCCGGGACGGCGGATCAGGGCGACCCCGCGGCTGCCCGCCAGCGTCGCCGGCTTCACGATCACCGGCAGCCGGATCCCGCGCAGCACCTCCCGCACCTCGCCGACCGTCGAGGCCCGCCGGACCTCCACCGGGGACAGCCCCGCGGCGTTGAGCATCCGGCGCATCGCCGCCTTGTCGTTGAGGCTGCGCACCGCTTCGGCCGGGTTGGGGGCCAGGCCCAGCGCCTCCGCCTCGGCGGCCACCGGGCCCATGCTGGCCTCGGCGCCCAGGTGCAGGACCAGGTCCACCCCGTGGGCCCGGGCCGTCTCGGCGATCAGGGCGCGCAGGGCGGGCTCGTTGCTGAAGTCGGCGAGGAGCAGCTGCTCGCTGTGGCGCTCGACCTCGTCCAGGTAGGCCGGCTCCTGGAGCGCCGGGTCCCAGATGGACCAGACGCGGAAGCCCGCCGCCACGGCCTTGCGGACCAGCTGGTGGTAGGGCATCACCATCAGCAGCCGCTGCGGAGTACACGGATGTGCCATCTCTCGTCCGTCCGTTCTCTCGAAGGGCGCCGGGGCGGGGGCGCCCGGTCAGGCGGCGGCGCCCGCCTTCGCGGGGGTGGGCTCCTCGGCGGCCTGCCGCTCGGCGCGGACCCGCAGCAGGGAGCGGTACATCAGCACGGCGCCCAGCCCCCAGACGCCGTAGAGCGCGGCCATGGCGGCCGGCGGCAGGTACGCGCCGACGATCACCGACACGGAGCCGATGACCAGCCCGATCCGGGCGTTGAGCCCGTAGGCCGCCATGTACTTGGTGCGTGCGGCGGCCGGGACCAGGTCGGCGAGGATCGCCTGCTTGATGGGTACGTTGGCCAGCTCGCCGATGGTGAGGACGACGGCCGCGGCGATCAGCGGCCAGGCGGACTCGCCCACCGCCCAGACCATGTAGCCGGCGGTGAAGGCCCCGATGCCGGCGTAGAGCCGGGTGCGCTCGGAGAGCCGGCCGAAGAGCCGCCCGGCGAACAGGGCCAGGCCCACCACCAGCGCGGTGTTGACGGCGCGCAGCACGCCGAGCATCTCCACCCCGTCGACCCGCGGGGCCCACGAGCCCACCGAGAGCAGCACCTGCTCGGGGAACTCGTCGGCGAGGCGGACGGCGATGTAGTAGCCGATCTGCACCTCGATGGCGCGCGTCAGCACGGCCACCGTCAGCAGCCGGACGAAGACCAGGTCCCGGGCGACGGAGAGGTAGCCGCGCAGCATCGCCGCGATGCCCGCGGCGGCCTCGCGGGCCCCCTCGGGCGCGGTCTCGGACACCCAGCGCCACATGACGAAGGTGGTGGCCGCACTGAACGCGGCGGCGCCGGCGAGCAGCCCGAAGAAATGGTCCCCGTAAAGGAATCCGCCGATCAGTGCGCCGAATGTGAAGGCGAGGTTGATGGACCAGTAGTTGATCGTGTAGACCAGCGGCCTGTTTTCCGGGGTGGAGACGTCGACCATCATCGCGTCGGCGGCCGGCGTGGAAATGTTCGCCAGGCAGGTGTTCAGCAGGAACAGGACGAAGGTGACCGGCCCGGATTCCCAGAGGGGCGAATTGGCTGCGGCGAGCAGCACGAACGTTCCGGTGGCGCCGAGCTCGCCGAGCACGAGCAGCGGTCTGCGCCCGTACACGTCGGCGAGGTGCCCGCCGAGGAAGTTGCTGCCGATGGCCGCGAAGGCGACCACGACGGTGAGCACGCCCGCCGCCGCTGCCCCGTAGAGCTTCGCCAGATGTACGACGAGCAGGGGGGTGAGCATGACGGCGAGCAGGCGCTGCACGAAGCCGACCCCGATGCGGAGCCTGATGTTCGGGTGCAGTTCCCGGAACTTCATCGTCCCTCCTGCCTGCAGTGGATTTCCCGACTGTGGGCGCGGGGGCACGGGCGTACAACCCTCCTGTTCAGCCGGCGGCCGCTTGAACAATTCGCCGCCGACTTGTTCAAGTAGGCGTTCAGCGGAGTTGCCGAAGTCGTGTGGAGCGTGGTGTGCTCGGCGCCCTCACAGCGATCGATTTCAGGACGCTGACCGCTCGGAAGGAATTGAGCGAATGGCCGATTTGGGCATACGCAGGCTCGGTGGGAGGATCGGCGCGGAAATCACCGGAGTCGATCTGGGATCGGGGATATCCGACGCCGACTTCGGTGAGATCCACGACGCATTTCTCCGGTACAAGGTCCTGTTCTTCCGGGACCAGGTCCTCACCGACGAGGAACAGCTGGCGTTCGCCGCGCGCTTCGGCCCCCTCACCGCTCCGCACCCGATGATGCGGACCCTGGACGGCACCCCGCAGGTCATCCCCGTCGACGGCGAGGACCAGCGGGCCGACCACTGGCACACCGACGTCAGCTTCACCCTCACCCCCTCCCTGGGCACCACCCTGCGCAGCGTGGTCCTGCCGCCCTACGGCGGCGACACCCTCGTCGCCAGCGGCGCCGCCGGCTACGCCGACCTGCCCGCCGAACTCCGCGAGATCGCCGACCGGCTCTTCGCCGTCCACACCAACCACGCCGAGCAGCCCCGGCTGGGCACCGAGCGGGGGGACCGGATCCGCGAGGCCTTCCTGAAGAAGCGGTACGAGACCGCCCACCCCGTGGTGCGCGTCCACCCCGAGTCCGGCGAACCGGCCCTGTTCCTCGGCGGCTTCGCCCAGCGGCTGGCCGGCATGACCCTGCGCGAGTCCCGCCCGCTGCTGGACGTCCTCCAGTCCTACGTGCGCAAGCCCGAGAACTGCGTCCGGTGGACCTGGCGCCCGGGCGACGTCCTGATCTTCGACAACCGCAACACCCAGCACTACGCGGTCAACGACTACGGCAGCCACAAGCGGGTCCTGCACCGGGTCTCCATCGACGGGGACCTCCCCGTCGGCATCGACGGCCGCACCAGCCACCGGGTCGGGGAGGAGGACGCATGAACGGCCGCCGCCCCGGACCCGAGGCCTTCGTCTCCCGGCTGCGCTCCCGCGAGCCGCTGATCGGCTACTGGATCGCCCTCGACAACCCGGTGGGCACCGAGCGCATCGCCGCCCTCGGCTACGACTACATCGGAGTGGACGGCCAGCACGGCGTGCTGCACCAGCCCGGCTGGCAGGCCGCGATGCTCGCCGTCGACGCCCGCCGCCGCTCCGCGGGGGTCATCCGGGTGCCGTCGGTGGACCCCGCCGCGATCGGCGCCGCGCTCGACACCGGAGCCCGCGCCGTGATCGTGCCCATGGTCGAGACCCCCGAGGAGGCCCTCACGGCCGTACGGGCCTGCCGGCACTGGCCGTTCGGGAACCGCAGCCTCGGCGGCCCGGTCCGCGCCGAGCTGCACCTGGGCTCCGTACCCGCGGAGGTGGACGCGGGCGTCGCCTGCATCGTGATGATCGAGACCGCGGCCGCGCTGGAGAACCTGGAGGCCATCTGCGCCACCCCCGGCCTCGACGCCGTGTACGTGGGACCCGCCGACCTGTCCGTGGCCCTGGGCGCCCGCCACTTCGGGGACCCGGCCGCCGCCGCGGACCTCGCCGAGGCGCTGGAGAAGATCACCGACACCGCCCGCCGGGCCGGGATCGCCTGCGGAATCCACTGCATGACCGGAGCCGAGGCGGCCCGCCGCCTCACCGAGGGCTTCACCTTCACCACCGTCTCCAGCGACATCACCCACCTCCAGGAGGCCGCCGCCGGCCACCTGACGGCCGCGCACGGCCTGGCCGCCGCAGCCTGACCCTCCCCCCGCACTCGAGAAGGAGCACGAGCATGACCGCGACGCTGACGGCGACCGCCGCGCCGCACCGGATCGCCGGCTCCGTGGAGGAACTGGTCGGCGCCACCCCCCTGCTGCGGGTCGCGCTGCCCGGGCTGCCGGAGCACAGCCGGCTCCTGGCCAAGCTGGAGATGTTCAACCCGCTCTCCAGCGTGAAGGACCGCCCGGCCCTGGCCATGCTGCGCCAGGCCGAGGCCGACGGGCTGCTGCCCCCGGCCGGCGGGACCGTGATCGAGTGCTCCTCGGGCTCCACCGGCATCTCCCTGGCCGCGCTGTGCGCCGTCCGCGGCCACCGCTGCATCATCGTGATGCCCGACAACGCCACCGAGGAACGCCGCCTGATCCTGCGCGAACTGGGCGCCGACGTGGTCCTCGTCGACCACCGCGAGGGCCT
This sequence comes from Streptomyces sp. NPDC030809, assembly GCF_055572195.1. Taxonomy (NCBI): domain Bacteria; kingdom Bacillati; phylum Actinomycetota; class Actinomycetes; order Kitasatosporales; family Streptomycetaceae; genus Streptomyces; species Streptomyces sp. NPDC030809. Next base: position 135,489 of record NZ_JBVIDV010000013.1, on the reverse strand, counting down.
GCCGGCCGCGTGGGCGCACGCCGAGGCCCTCCAGCGCTCCCTGCCGGGCTCCTTCCTCGCCCACCAGGACGAGAACCCCGCCAACACCCGCGCCCACTACGAGACCACCGGCCCGGAGATCTGGGAGGCCACCGGCGGGGACATCGACGTCCTCGTCTGCGGGGTCGGCACCGGCGGCACCCTCATGGGGATCGCCCGCCACCTGCGCGAACGCCTCCCGCAGCTGCACGTGGTGGCCGTCGAGCCGGCCCGCTCGGCCGTCCTCTCGGGCGGCGAGCCCGGACCGCACGGCATCCCCGGCATCGGCGCCGGCTACGTCTCGGAGCTCACCGACACCGCCCTCATCGACGAGGTGGTCCCCGTCTCCGACGCGGACGCGGCCGCCACCGCCCGCGAGATCACCCGCGCCACCGGACTGCTCGTCGGCCTCTCCTCCGGAGCCGCCGCCTGGGCGAGCCGGCAGGCCGCCCGCGCCCGCCCCGGCGCCACCGTCGTCACGGTCTTCCCCGACACCGGGGAGCGCTACCTCTCCACGGTGCGCACGCCCTAGCGGCCCCGCCCGGCCCTCCGCACCCGCACCTGTACCGCACCCGAACCCGCACCGCACCCGCACGCCCGAGCACTCCGCACCGCCGCCCGACCGCCCCACCGCCCGAACGGCCCGGACAGAGAGACGTGTTGGCATGTGCCGCATCCACGGATACTTCAACACCACGGCGAGCAACCGGCAGATGCGCGAGGTCGCCGCCCTGCAGCGCCACGGCGGCCCCGACGGCACCGGCCTGCTGACCGCCCCCCGCTGGGGCCTCGGCAACAACCGGCTCGCCCTCGTCGACCTCGACGGCGGTGCCCAGCCGTACGGGCGGGGCGGGCGCATCCAGGCCGTGTTCAACGGCGAGATCTACAACCACGACGAGCTCCGCCGCCGCCTGGAGAGGAAGGGCCACACCTTCCCCGACCGCTGCGACGGCGGCATCCTGCCCGCCCTCTACGAGGAGTACGGCGACGCCTTCACCGACCACCTGGAGGGCATGTACGCCATCGCCCTGGTCGACCTGCGCGCCGCCCCCCGCCTGGTCCTCGCCACCGACCACGCCGGGATGAAGCCGCTCTACTACCACTGGGACCCATCCGCCCGGTCCCTGCACTTCGCCTCCGAGATCCCCGCCCTCCTCGGCTTCGGCGGCCTCCCGCACCGCGCCGACCCCCGCGGCCTCGACGCCTACCTCGCCACCCGCACCCCCTTCGGCACGGACACGATGTACGAGGGCATCAGCGTGCTGCCGCCCGCCACCACCCTCAGCCTCGTCCTCGGCGGCACCCCGCGGACCACCGACCGCACCCCGCCCCCGCCGCCCTCCCCGCGCCGGCTGAGCCCGGCCCTCGAAGACCACGCCCTCGACGTCCGCGAGACCCTGCGCTTCGAGGTGGACCGGCTGCTCCGGGCCGACGTACCGGTCGCCGTGATCACCTCCGGCGGCCTCGACTCCAGCCTCGTCACCGCCCTCGCGGCCCCCCTGGCCGCCGCCCAGGGCCGCGAACTCCACTCGTTCAACATCGCCTACCGCGGCCGCTGGCCCTTCGACGAGCGCCACTTCGCCCGCGAGGTCGCCGCACACGCGGGCACCGTCCACCACCAGGTCGAACTCGACCCCGCCGACTTCCCGCAGCTCGTCGAGGCCACCGTCCGGCACCTGGGGCAGCCGAACGCCGACCCCATCACCCTCAGCTCGTACGCCCTGTTCGCCGCGGTCCGCAGCGCCGGGTTCAAGGCCGTCCTCACCGGCGACGCCGCGGACGAGGTGTTCGGCGGGTACGACCGGATGCGCACCGCCGCCGTCTCCGCGGCCTGCGGACGGGCCTGGGACTCCGCCTACCTCGACCAGCTCGCCGTCCTCCCGGCCCGGCTGCGGCACGCCCTCTACACCCCCGCCTACCGCGCCTTCGCCCAGGAGCACCCGCCCGTCGCCCCGCAGGTCCTCGACGCCCTGCTGCGCGGCGACCGGACCACGGTGCAGCGCCGCCTGACCGACTTCGAGCTCGGCCACCGGCTGCCCGCCTACCACCTGCGCCGCGTGGACCACCTGAGCATGGCCCACTCCGTCGAGGCCCGGCTGCCGTTCTGCCAGCCCCGCGTGATCGAGCTGGGCCGCCGCCTCCCCGACCGGCTGCGCATCCACCTCGGCCAGGTCAAGCGCACCCTGTACGCCGCCGCCGGGGGACTGCTGCCCGACAGCGTGCTCCAGCGCCCCAAGCAGCCCTTCACCCTGCCCGTCACGGCGATGCTCGTGCCCGGCACCCCGCTGTGGGAGTACGCCCGCGACACCCTGCACCCGCACGCGCTCGCCGCCGACGGGCAGCTCCTCCCCGAGGCGGTCGAGGACCTGTTCGCCCGGCAGGCCGCGGCCCCCGACGACACCACCGCGCTCACCCTGTGGGCGCTCATGGTCCACGAGGTGTGGCGGGCCTCGCTGCCCGCCGCCCGCCTCCTGGCCGGAGCCGGAGCCGCCGCATGATCGGCCACCTCGCCCACGCCACCGGCAGCCCATGCCCCACCGTCGTCCTCGACAGCAGGCTCGCCCCCCGCGAGGAGGACGCCCTCGTCGCCCACCTCGCCGAGGTCCGCGGCCGGCTCAGCGCGGCCGGCGGCTCCCACGTCCTGAAGATGGCCCTGGTCCGCCCCGCCGAACACCCCATGTTCGACCTGGACTACCGCTTCGCGCAGGCCATGCCCGGCCGGCCGGACCGCTTCGACCTGCGCGGCTCCTGCGGCCACTCGATCCTCGCCGCGGTGGTCTCGGCCGCCCGCGGGGGCATGCTCCCGCCCCTGGAGAGCGGCGCGCGGGTGCGGGTCCGGGTCCTGAACACCTCCGACAGCGTGGTCTGCGACGTGGACGAGGCCACCGCGGCCGGCGCCCGCTTCACCGTCAGCTTCGTCCAGCCCCGCGCCGTCCCCTTCACCGAACTGCTGCCCGCCTCGGAGCCCCGTACCGTCCTCGCGGCCCACGGCACCCTCCAGGAGGTGTCGCTCGTCTCCGCCGGCAACCCGTACGCCTTCCTCGACGCCCGCCACCTCGGCATCGGCACCCCCGAGGCCCTCTTCGCCGCCGGCAGCGACCTGTTCGACCGGCTGGTGGCGATCCGCCGGGCCGCCGCCGCCCACCTGGGACTTCCCCTGACGGGCGCCTTCCCGAAGGTCGCCGCCCTGCTCCCGGGCCCGGACGGGGGACTCGCGGTCCGCGCCGTGTCCGTGCCCTCCTGGCACCCGACCCTCGCCCTCACCGGCGCCATCTGCCTGGGCGCGGCCGCCGGCATCCCCGGCACCCTCCCGTACGCGATCGCCCGGGAGAGCGGGCACACCGGCGGCCCCCTCGCCCTCACCACCCCCGGCGGCCGCACCGCCGTCACGGCCGTGTCCGGCGAGAGCGCCGAGGGCCCGGCCCTGACCTGGGCCACCGTCGCCGACAAGCACGTCAGCTTCCAGGGATCCGTCCCGCTCGCCCCGCCGGTGCGCCGGCAACCGAAGGAGGTCGGCTCATGCCGGGCACTGTCAACGGCCGCCTGAGCAGCCACATCGCCCCCGCGTTCCGGGCCGCGCTGGCCGAGGCGGCCGCCGAGAGCGCCCGCACCGGCCGGCCCGACGGCCAAGTCCTCGCCCTGCTGCGGCAGTCGGGCCTCCTCGCCACCGCCGTCCCGCAGGAGTACGGCGGGGCCGGCGGGGACGGCGCCCGGGTGAACCTGGTCGTCGAGGCCCTCGCGGCCGTCAACCCGTCGGTGGCGATCATCGCCTTCCAGCACTTCGCGGTCTGCGCCCGGATCGCCGAATGGGGCACCGCGCAGCAGAAGGAGGACCTGCTGCCGCGGCTCGCCGACGGCAGCATGCTGGCCGCCTCCGCCTGGAGCGAGACCGGCGCCGGAGCGGCCAAGCGCAACCTCGCCAGTACCGGCATCCGGCGCGAGGACGGGACCTGGGTGCTCCACGGCACCAAGGCGTTCACCACCGGCGCCGGGGTCGCCGACCTCTACCTCGTCCTCGTCAGCACCGGGCAGCCGCCCCTCGCCCCGGAGGCGCCGGACGCCGAGGCCCCCGCGTACGGGGCGCCCGGCCAGACCTTCTTCCTCGTCCCCGCCGACAACCCCGGCATCGTGGCCCTGCCCGGCCCCGAACTCCTCGGCATGCGCGGCTCCGCCACCGGCCTGGTGCGGCTCACCGACTGCGCCGTCGGCGACGGCAGCCGGCTCGGCCCGCAGGGCGCCGCCCCCGAGATCATCGCCGGCGTGCGGCGCTCGGGCGCCACCCTCGGCGCGGTGTCCGTCGGCATCGCCCAGGCCGCCCTCGACCTCGCCGTCTGCCACGCCAACCGGCACGGCCTGCTCTCCGACCCCACCGTCACCCACCGGCTGACGGACCTGGCCACGCGGGTCGAAGCGGCCCGCGCACTCGTCGGCCGGGCGGGCGCCCGCACCGCGCCCGACCCGGGCCTGACCACGCTCTACAGCAAGCTCCACGCCTCCACGACGGCAGAGGAGATCTGCCTCGACATCGCCCGCATGACGGGCTCCTCCGGATACCTCGCGGGAGACCCCCTGGCCCGGCTGCTCGCCGACGCCCGCGGGGTGGCCCTGATGGGTCCGGCCAACAACCTGTGCCGAGAACTGGCGGTGGCCTCATGGCAGCACTGAACCCAGCATCCCCCCCGGCCCGCGGCGGGCACGCGCACGCCGATCCGCAGCGGGACCTGCCCCCCGAGCTCGTCGTCACCGCGCGGCGGCTCGTCACCCCCGACGGGGTCCGCCCCGGCGCCGTCCACATCCGCGGCGGCCGGATCACCGCCGTCACCGGCCCCGACGGGCTCACCGGCGCGGCCCCCGTCCCCGCCGGCGTCCCGAGGATGGACGCCGGGAACCACTACGTCCTGCCCGGCCTGATCGACTCCCACGTCCACTTCCGCACGCCCGGCCTGACCCACAAGGAGGACTGGGAGCACGGCAGCCGGGCGGCCGTCGCCGGCGGCTTCACCACCGTCATCGACATGCCGAACACCGTCCCGCCCACCCTCAGCCACGAGGCCGTCCTCGCCAAGGCGGACGAGATCGCCGGCCGCTCCCTCGTGGACCACCGCTTCCACATCGGCCTGGACCCGGCCCGGCCGGAGCTCCTCGCCGAGCTCGACCCGGCGGTCGCCACCAGCGCCAAGATCTTCATGTGCGGCCACCACACCGCGCCGACCGTCGTCCGCGACTTCGCCGTCCTGGAGAAGGCCTTCGCGGCCGCCGCCGAAGGCGGGGTGCAGCTGGTCCTGCACGCCGAGGACGACGAGCTGTTCTCCCTCCTCGACGGCTGGTGGGGCGCCCCCGGCAGCTACCGCGAGTACGAGGCCCGCCGGCCCCGCAGCGGCGGCATCGTGGCCGTGGCCAAGGTCCTCGAACTCGTCCGACGGCACGGCACCAAGGCCCACATCCTGCACCTGTCCAGCGCCGAGGAGGCCGACCTGGTGTGCGCCGCCCGCGCCGCCGGGCTGCCCGTCTCCTTCGAGGTCACCGGCCACCACCTGTCGTTCACCGACGAGGACACCACCCGCCTCGGCGCCCGCACCCGCCTCTCCCCGTCCATCCGCACCCGCGCCGACCAGGAGCGGCTCTGGGCGGCCGTACGGGACTCCCAGGCGGCCACCATCGGCAGCGACCACGCCCCGCACACCATCGAGGAGAAGACCCGCTCGGTGCAGGACTCCCCGCCCGGACTGCCCGGAGTGCAGGAGCTGGCGCAGGCGGTCTGGACCGGACTGTGCCGGCGCCGCCGTCCCGAGGACCACCCGGACCGGGCCGCCGAACTCCTCGCCCGCTGCCTGGGATCGGGCCCCGCCGACCTGTTCGGGCTGCCCGGCAAGGGCCGCATCGCCCCCGGCGCCGACGCCGACCTCGTCTTCCTCAACCCCGACGCCACCTGGATGCTCTCCGCCGCCGACGTCCGCTCCAAGTGCGGCTGGTCCGCGTACGAGGGCTGGACCTTCACCGGACGCGTCGAGCGCACCCTGCGGGCCGGCCGCACCGTCTGGGACGCCGCCACCGGCGAGTACGGCGCCTACGACGGCCGCTTCCTCGGCGGCCCCGCACAGGAGGGTGCGCACCGTGCCTGACCGCCTCCGCGTCCTCGTCGCCGGCGGCGGCATCGGCGGGCTCGCCGCGGCCGCGGCCCTCGCCCGCACCGGCGCCCGCGTCACCGTCCTCGAACGCACCCGCCGCACCGGGACGGGCGGCGGCGGCCTGGTCCTGTACCCCAACGGAGTGCGGGCCCTGGACGCCATCGGCCCCGCCCTGGGCGCCCGGATCCGGGCCGAGGGCCACGTCACCGGCCCCGAGGAGACCCGGGTGGTCACCGACCCGCACGGGCGGGTCCTCGCCGCGGAGCCCATCGGGGCCCAGGGCGCCCGCCTGGGCACCCCGCAGATCCCCGTCCTGCGCGCGGTCCTCCGGCAGGCCCTGCACGACGAGGCCGAGGCCGCCGGCGCGACCGTGCGCCCCGGCACCGCGGTGACCGGCCGCACCGCCCTGCCGGACGGCGAACGGGCCCTGCTCGCCGACGGCACCGCCCTCGACTGCGACCTGCTGGTGGCCGCCGACGGCATCAACTCCGCGCTGCGGCAGGCCCTCCTCGCCGACGGGCCGCCGCAGTACCGCGGCTACACCTCGGTCCGCGGCCGCGCCCGCGGCGTGCGCATCCCGCACCCGGCCCGCGTGGTCAACGGCGAGGGCGTGCAGCTGTTCGTCTCCCCGGCCGGCCCCGGCACCGTCTACTGGACCGCCAAGATCACCGCACCGGCCGGCAGCTGGCCCGCCAAGGGCCCGGCGGCGGCCCTGCACGAGCTGCGCGCCGCCACGGCCGGCTGGGACCCCGCCGTGGTCCGGCTGCTGCACGCGACCGCCGCCGGGGACACCGTCGTCACCGACATCCACGACCGCGACCCCGCCCCCCGCTGGACCGACGGCCGGCTCGCCCTGCTCGGCGACGCCGCCCACCCGATGGTCCCGGCCCTCGGACAGGGCGCCAACATGGCCCTGGAGGACGCCGTCGTCCTCGCCCGCGCCGTCGCCGACCACCCCGCCGACCTGCCCCGCGCCCTCGCCGCGTACGAGCGCGCCCGGCTGCCGCGCACCTCCGCCGTCGTGCTCCGCTCCCGCGCCCAGGGCGCCGTGGACCAGGGCGACGGCGCGGCGGCGGCCCGCCGCCGCGACGAGCTCATGCGGTCCCAGGGCCGCAAGGACACCGCCGTCGCCGACATCCACGACTGGCACCCCGACCCGCCCCGGGCCGCCCACGGCCCCCGCCCCGGCCCGCAACCCGCCGGGCAGCCGGACCCGCACCCCGCACCGCACCCGACCGCCGAACGGAAGGAAGACACCCGTGACCACGCTCTCGCCCACCGCTGACCCGCACGCCGCCGCTCCGTCCGCCGCCCACGCCCCGGGCCCGGCCCCGCAGTTCGCGCAGCCCTGCACGCCCGGCCCCGTCTGGCGCGATTCCAACGTCCGCACCGGGCCCTCCCTCGACAGCCCGATCGTGCGCCTGCTGCTCCCCGAGGACTGGGTCTCCTACGACTCCGACGGCTGGTCGGTGGGCGACGAGGTGGTCGAGGGGGAGCACACCTGCGGGGAGATCACCAGCTCGCTCTGGTTCCGACTGGTGGACGGCGGCTGGACCAGCGCCGTCAATTTCGAGCCGTCCGCGATCGACGCGATCGTGCCCGGCGGCTCCGTCCAGACACCCCCGCCGGCCTCGGGCAGCCCGACGTAACCGGCGAACTCCAGGCACCATCGCCGCAGGTCAAGGCCATCGTCTCGGTTCATGAGCGGCAGCCTTCCGTGCGGGCGACCCGGCCATGGTCCCCGCCGCCGGCGGCCGCTGCCCACTCCCAACGTGCCGAAAGTCAGCAATCTGGGAGTTGGAGCGGCCCCCGGTGGCCGGGACCATGAGCTGCTCGTCGTTACGGCGCATCCGCCTGGAGACTCCATGACAGCCACCGCACCGCCCTCCCGTACGCCCTCGCCCAGCCGCCGGTCCGTCGCCGCGACCGTGGTGGGCAACTTCGTCGAATCCTTCGACTGGCTCGCGTACGGGCTCTTCGCCAGCCTGTTCGCCCCGCAGTTCTTCCCGTCCTCGAACCCGGTCACCTCCCTGCTGGGAGCGTTCGCGGTGCTCGGCATCGGGGTGCTGGCGCGGCCGCTGGGCGGCATCCTGTTCGGCCGGTTCGCGGACCGCCGCGGCCGCCGTCCGGCGCTCATGCTGGCCGTGGCGATGATGACGAGCGGCTCCTTCCTGATCGCCGCCGCCCCGACGTACGACCGGATCGGCATCGCCGCCCCGCTGCTCCTGCTGCTCGCACGCATCGGGCAGGGCATCTCCGCGGGCGGCGAGTGGCCGACCGCCGCCGCCTACCTGATGGAGCAGGCCCCGGCCGGCCGCAAGTGCCTCTACGGCAGCCTGTTCTCGGTCTCCACCTGCGCCGGCGTCTTCGTCGCCTCCTGCCTCGGCGGCGGTCTCACCGCCTGGCTCGGCTCCGAGGCGATGGGCGCCTGGGGCTGGCGGGTGCCGTTCGCGGTGGGCGGCGTCTTCGGCGTGATCCTCATGCTGCTGCGCAACCGCCTCGCCGAGACCGACGTGTTCCGGCGCGAGGTCCGCAGCCACGCCGACCGCGGCTCGCTGCGCCGCGTCCTCACCGGCCACCGCCGCCCCGTCCTGCTCGCGGTGCTCTTCGTCTCCGGCGCCGCCACCGTCAGCGGCACCTGGACCGCGGTGGTCCCGGCCGCCGGGCAGCGCCTGGCCCCCGCCGGCACGATGTTCCAGGTGGCCATCACCGCCACCGCCGTGCTGCTGGTGGTGAACGTGCCGCTCGGCCTGCTCGCCGACCGGATCGGGGCCCGCCGCTTCATCGTCGGCGCCGGCGTCGCCTTCGCGGCCGTCGGCTCGTACGGCTACCTGAACATGGAGGGCACCTACGGCAGCCTGCTCCTCGCCTACGGCAGCGGCGTGGTCTACCTCGTCTGCGTCACCACGGTCCTGCCCAAGCTGCTCTCCGAGGTCTTCCCGCCGCAGCTGCGGGTCGTCGGCATCGGCCTGCCGCACGCGGTGACCACCGCCGTCCTCGGCGGGGTCTCCCCGGCCCTCGCCACCTACCTCGGGGAACACGGCGCCTCCGGCTGGTTCATGGGCGGCGTGGCCGTCATGGTGCTGCTGCCCGGCGTTGCCGTCCTGCTGTCCCGCGCCTGGGCGCCCGCCCTGCCCCCGGTCGAGCCCGTGGTCGCGGTGCCCGCCGGGGAACGGGTGCTGGCGGCCGCCAAGTAGCCGCACGACGGCCCGCCGGGGACGAAGGGGCCGGGCGGGGGCTTGCGCTCCCGCCCGGCCCCTTCGCCACGTCGTGGCCGGCTCAGGCGGTCTTCGGCGGGAGGTACCCGTTCGTCGCGAGGTGCACGCCGATCTGGTCGTAGTCCGCCGGGTCCTCGGGGGTGATCGCCCCCAGCCCGTCCACGTACCGGTTGAACATGCAGAACGCCGCCGCGATCAGCACCGCGTCGTGGATCGACTCGTCGTCCGCGCCCGCGGCCCGCGCCGCCGCCACGTCCTCGGGGCCGACCGTACGGGCGTCGCCCCGCACCTTCGCGGCGATCCGCAGCAGCGACCGCAGCCGCTCGTCCACGGGAGCGCTCTCCAGGTCCTTCTTGACCGCCTCGACGAGCTCGTACCCGCCCTCGTGCGTGTGCGCGGCGGCCGCGGTGTGCGAACCCGTGCAGTAGCGCGTCTGGTTGAGGTGCGAGACGTACGCGGCGATCAGCTCCCGCTCGCCGGGGCTGAGCGGGGACTCGCCGCGCAGCAGCTGCTGCGCCAGCTCGTTCATCTTCAGACCGGAGGCGGGCTTGCTGGCCATCAGGCCCCGGATGCCCGGGACCTGGGCCGGAATCGCTATGTGCGGCATGCGGTGTGGCTCTCCTCTGTCCTGCGGCTCAGTTGTTGAACCAGGGGGTGGAGCTCGGATCCGTGCTGAACTGGCTCAGCATAAGGTCGGCGACCTTCTGCTCACCGGTGGGACCGGGGTGCACCCCGTCGCCCTCCAGGTCCGAGCACTTCCACTCCAGGCCGTCGCTGCGGCCGGGGACCCCGCCGACCGCGTTGTCGGAGCCGAGGCCGTCGGCCCACAGGTACGGGCCCCAGGACAGCCAGGGTGCGACCCCGCCGGCCCCGTAGGAGAGGGTGCTGTCCCCGTTGATCTGGTCCTGGATCAGCTTCTTGACGGCGAAGCCCTGCTGGTACGCGCCGGCGCTGCGGGCCGGGTCGTAGGTGTAGATGCGGCTGGCCACGTAGCCGACGGCCAGGTTCGCGTACTTGCTGCGGGCGTTGCGGGCGATGGACGCGAGGGAGTTGCGCAGGTTGTTCGCGCCGGTCGGGAAGGTCCCGAGGTTGTCCCCGATGAACTGCTCCTTCAGCCACATGGCCTGGACCTGGGCCGGGGTCACGCCCGCGTTGGAGAGCCGGGTGGCGAGCACGGACCAGGTGGCGTCGTTCGGGTTGGCCCAGGCGGAGGCGTCCTTGCCGCCCTGGGCGCCGTCGACGATGACCAGCTTGGGGTTCTTGCCGCCCCAGGCGTTCACGGTCTGGATGAACTTCTGGAACTCCTGGGTGGTGTTCGACATGCCGATGGAGATCAGCACGATCTTGCCGTTGACCAGGTCCACCTGGCCGGAGGCGTTGCGCGGGAGCACCGAGTTCTGCGCGAGGTTGATCCCGGCGGTGTTGTGCGCGGAGGGGCGGGTGTTGCTGCCGTTCGGGTAGAGCCCGCCCTGTATGCCCTGGTAGGTGCCCGTCCCCAGGTCGTTCAGCGGGACCTGCCCGCTGGAGGTGTACGAGCAGTTGGCCGCGGCGGTCGCGGACAGGGCGGAGTGCGGCACCAGGGCCAGGGCCACTGCGGTGGCCGTGGTCGTCAGGGCCGCGATCATCCGGCGCTGGGCGGGCATGGATCCTCCGTTTGGCACGAGTGAAGCGGGAAGGCGCGGGATGGTCGGGCCCGCGCGGGGGTGCCGGTGGCACCCGGGCAGGACGATCCTTGCCGCCGCGTTCAACCGCGGACCACTTCTGGATTGCTCCGCGTTGCCGTAGGGAACTCCCGCTGCTACTCGCACACGTTGGGGCCGGTGTTGCTGCTGGTGTCCGTGTGACCGGTGGTATGGGCGAGCGGGGGAGCGATGCGGATCAGCACCCGGCCGAGGCAGTCCCCCCGCACCAGGTCCCGCAGGGCCGCCGGGGCCGACTCCAGACCGTCCACCACCGTCCCCGGCAGCCGGATTGCGCCGGCGGCCAGCCAGGCGTCGAGGTCGGCCTCGTAGCGGGCGGCCGTCGCTGCCGGGCAGTCCCGGGCCAGGAACCCGCGCAGGGTCAGGGACTTGGCCACGGCCAGCCCGAGGTTGCGGGGACCGGCGGCGGCCCCGGCCGCCCCGCGGCCGCCCCCGACCTGCTGCCGCTGCTCGGCGAGCATCCCGCACAGGGCCACCCGGCCGTACGGGTTGAGCACCTCGAGCGCGGCCTCCAGATGCGCCCCGCCCACGGTGTCGAAGTACACGTCGATCCCGTCCGGGGCGGCCGCGCGCAGCTGCCGCGCCAGCTGCCCGGCCCGGTGGTCGAAGGCGGCGTCGAAGCCGAGCACCCCGGTGAGGTGGGCGGTCTTGGCGGCCGATCCGGCGCTGCCGACCACCCGGCCCGCCCCCTTGAGCCGGGCGATCTGCCCGGCCATGCCGCCCACCGCACCCGCGGCGCTCGACACCCACACGGTGTCCCCGGGCCGCATCGCGGCGACGTCCAGCAGCCCGTGGTAGGCGAGCAGCCCGTTGCCCAGGTACCGGGCGGGCGCGTCGAGCGCCCGCCCCGGCACCCGCCGGCACCGCCCCTGCGCCACGACCGCGTACTCCCGCCACCCCAGCTCGTGCACGACCACGTCCCCGGGGCGCAGCCCGCCGCCGCCCCCACCGGCTCCGGCGGCGGACCCCCCGTCCGGGCCGTCAGGCCCGGAACCGGCCCCAGGGCCCGAACCGGCGTCCCGGGCGGACCCCACCGCGACCACCTCGCCGAGCGCGCTGCCGAACAGCACCTTCCCGACCTCGTACCGCGCCACCGGCGGCCCGTCCGCGGACATCCGCGAGACCACGGCCGGACTGAGCGCCATGTACGCATTGCGCACCAGCACCTCCCCGGCCCCCGGCTCCGGCACGGGCACTTCCACCACCGCGAAGTTCCCCTCCGCGGGCTCCCCCCGGAGCAGGGCGGCAAGACGGATCTCCCGACTGGTCCTCATCCGCGGATCCTAAGCACCACCCCCGCCCGCCCCCAGCCCCCCGGACCCCCTCTGTTCTGGGGGGTCCGCCGCCGGTGGCTGCGGGTCAGAGGCTCGTGCCGCCCGATGCGTCGAGACGCTGGCCGGTGATCCACTGGGAGTCGGGGGAGGCGAGGAAGGCGACGATGCCGGCGATGTCGGAGGGTTCTCCGATGCGGTCGAACACGGACACGCTCGCCAGCTGCGCGGCCCCCTCGGGGGTGGTGCGGAGTTTGGCGTTCATGTCGGTCGCCACGAAGCCCGGGGAGACCGTGTTGACGGTGATGCCCCGGGGCCCCAGCTCCTTGGCGAGGGCGGGAGTGAGGGTGTCCACCGCGCCCTTGCTCATCGAGTAGACGACGGACTTGGGATAGGCGGCGCGGGTCACGATCGAGGAGATGTTGACGATCCGGCCGCCCCGCCGCATGCGGGCGAGGCCTTCCTGGATGACGAAGAGGAGCGCGGTGACGTTGACCGAGAAGATCCTCTCGACCAGCTCGGGGGTGACCTCGTGGATCCGCGCCGAGCCGCTTACGGCCGCGTTGTTGACCAGGATGTCGAGCCCGGGCTCCATGCCGCGTCGCGCCAGCTCGGCGTCGTACGCCGCGTAGAGCTCCGCGGCGTCGCCGGTGACGCCGAGCCGGGCCCGGAGCGGGAAGGCGTCCCCGCCCGCCGAGCGGATGCGGTCCACGGCTTCGTGGGCCGCGGCGGTGTTCTCCCCGTAGTGCACGGCCACGAGCGCGCCGTCTGCCGCCAGGCGTTCGGCGATGCCGCGGCCGATGCCCCGGCTGGCACCGGTCACGAGCGCGGTCCGGCCCGCCAGCGGGCCTTCGGAAGGCCGGGTGCGGCGGGTCATCGGCCGCTCCGGGTGCCGAGCACGACCGGCAGCGCCCGGTAGCCGTTGACCATGAAGGACTCCAGGGGCTCGAACGGCCCGGCCTGCGCGAGGTGCGGGAAGCGCTCGAACAGCGCGGGCAGCGCGAGGGCGGCCTCCAGCCGGGCGAGCGGAGCCCCCAGGCAGTAGTGGACCCCGTGGCCGAAGGCCAGGCTCTCGTGTCCGCCGGGCCGCCGGAGGCGGAACGCGCGGGCGTCCTCCCCGTGCAGCTCCGGGTCGAGGCCCGTGGCGGCGAAGGAGACCATGATGGGATCGCCCTTGGGGATCAGCACCCCGTCCAGCTCGATGTCCTCCGCGGCGAAGCGCAGGGGGGAGTAGGCGACGGGTCCCCGCACCCGCAGGGTCTCGGCGACGACGGTGTCCCAGCCGACCCGCCCGGCCGTCACGTGGGCCCGCTCCTCGGGGTGCGTGAGCAGTGCGGCCACGGCGTTGCCGAGCAGGCTCGCCGTGGTGTCGTACCCCGCGCCGATCATCAGCTTGAGGGTGTCCATGAGCTCCTGGTCGTCGAGCTGCTCGCCGGACGCGTCCCGGGCCGCGATCAGGGCCGAGGTCAGGTCGTTGCGCGGCGCGGCCCGGCGGGCGGCGACCAGGGCGGTGAGCAGTTCGTTGGCCCTGGCGCGGGCCGCGCGGGCCTCTTCGAGGCCGACGTCCGTACGCGCGCTGGGCGCGATCGCGTCGCACAGGTCCGCCCGGACGTCCTCGTCCACCCCGAAGAGCTCGCAGATGACCCGGATGGGCAGCGGGCGGGTGAAGGACTCGACCAGATCCACCTCTGCCCCCTCCGGAGCCGCTGCCAGGTCCTCCAGCAGCGCGGCGGTGATCTCCTCGATGCGGGGCCGCAGGGCGGCGATGCGGCGCGGGGTGAAGGCGCCCGCGATCAGCCGCCGCAGCCGCGCGTGCTCCTCGCCGTACGAGGTCATCATGTTCCGCGCCGCGGCCCAGCCGTAGAACTTCCAGTCCCGGCTGATCTGCCCGTCGAGGAACGCGGGCCAGTGCAGGTGCGCGTCCTTGGAGACCCGGGGGTCCTTCACCAGCTGCTTGACCTGGCGGTACCCCGTGACCGCCCAGGCGGTGACGTCGCCCAGCAGTCCGACCTGCACGGCCGGGCCCTGCTCGCGCAGCATCGCCGCTTCGCCGGCGAGATCACGTCCCGTGGCATCGAGCGCGTACGGGCAGCCCTGTTCCATGTGTTGCATCCGTCCCCCCGGCCGGACGCCGTTTACGCGGAGCTCTTCTCCGCGTCGGCGGCCCGGGCCTTTTCGTTCTCCTCGCGAAGCCGCGTCGCGGCCTCGTACACGTCGACGCCCCGCTCCGGCCTGAGGTCCAGCCTCACCAGTACGGACGGCACGGCGATCGACGACATCAGGCAGGTGTACAGGTCCGCCATCCGCTCCAGGACGTCGGCCCGGCCGGTGACGGCCTGCGACATCAGCTGGACGCCCGCGAAGGCGCCGGTGATCAGCTTCGCGTAGCTCAGGGTGTCGATGTGCGGCACCACCTCGCCGGCGGCCTTGGCCTCGTTGAAGAGTTCCAGGGAGGCCTCGGTCCACGCCGTGTAGGGGGCCGCCCGGTCCACACCGTCGCGGCCCTGCTCCACCGCCAGCCGGACGCTGCCGCGCAGCACCGGCTCCTTCGTGAGCAGGTGGGCCAGGAGGTAGGCCCGGTCGATGGCCTCCTGGAGCTTCAGCTCCTGCCGGGGGATCTCGGGGACGGCGTCCACCTGGGCCGCGAGGACGGCATGGGCGAGTTCTTCCTTGGAGGCGAAATGGAAGTAGAGGGCCCCCTTGGTGAGCCCGGAGCGCTGGAGGATCTCGGAGATCGTGGCGGCCTGGTAGCCGACTTCGTCGAAGACTTCCGCCGCCGCGGTGAGGATGGCCTCCCGGGTTCGAATGGCTCGTTCTTGTCGCGCCATCCCGCACCTCCGTACGACGTCACCCGCGCTTACAGGCTGCTGAAAGAAAACCGTCAGGTTCGTATCTTAACAGTCAAGCTCAGGCGGCGTCAGGGGAGACATGCCTGTGTGGTGGCGTGAGGTGATCGAGAGCGACCTTGCGCGGACCGGGAGGTGGGCTGCTGAGACCTGCCCGGGAGGACCCGGATGCCCCGGCTGACGGGACGAGAATAAACCACGGCGGCGGTTTTGTGGTCGCTTCCCGGTGATCGCTGAGGGTGTTCGTCAGACCCCTCGCGCGCCTGGCCGACGCGCCGATGTCCGGTATTGACCCCCCTGTTTGAGCCTCTCGTGCGGCGCTGGATCGCCTGTATGAAGCGGAAGTTCCGGATCTTCCGAGGTGCCGCCTGCCGTTCCGCCAAGGAAGCGTCAAGATCATCCAGCGGGAGCCCGTCGGCTGGAATCCTGTGGACCGGGCGTTCCGGAACGGCTTGAAAAGAAAACCGGTTAGTACGTATCTTATGAGGCGTGGGGTCCAAACGGGGGACCCTCGACCCATCCAACGTCGCGCGGAGAGGTCCCCATGTCACTGATGACGCTTCAGCAGGCAGCCACGTCTTCCATCCGGTCGACGGCCACGGAACGTGGTGCGGCCGGCCAGGCGAGAGGGCTTCAGCTGACGACGACCGTGCCGAGGGAGTACGTGCACCGGGCCTCCCACGCGGAGGTCTTCCTGACCGGCGCTTGCAAGATCGACGACCAGAACTTCGCCCTCACCGGCCAGTGGCCGCGGGCGCACACCTTCTTCACGAGCTCGGACGGCCGGCGGCATGACCCGCTGCAGGCTGCCGAAACCATTCGCCAGGTGGGCCTCTTCCTCGCGCACGCCGAATTCGGCGTGCCGCTGGGGCACCAGTTCGTCATCTGGGACATGGACCTCACCGTCCACCACGAGCACCTGGTCATCGGGCCCGCCCCGAGCGACCTGGACCTGCACGCCGAGTGCACGGACATCAACTGGCGCGGCAGCCGTCTCGCCGACTTCACCATGCGCGTCACGATCCTGCGCGACGGCAAGGTGGCGGCCACCGGCGGCGGCAAGTTCAGCTGCATCTCGGCGGCGAGCTACCGCCGGATCCGCGCCGGGAAGCTCGCCGAGGACGGCGCGCCGGCGCCCTGCGTCAACCGGTCCGCCCTGGTCGACCCGGTCCTGGTCGGCCGGCACATGCCCTTCGACGTGGTGCTCGGTGCGGTCGCCGACGAGCCCGGGCGGTTCCTGGTCAGCCCCGACCCCGCGCACCCGATCCTCTTCGACCACGGCGGCGACCACCTGCCCGGCATGGTCCTCCAGGAGGCGGCGCGTCAGGCGGCCTGCGCGGTGTCGGACCCCGAGTTCTTCGCGCTGAGCTCCTCTTCCATCACCTTCCACCGGTACGCCGAGCTCGACAGCCCCTGCTGGGCGGACGCCGAGCTGCTGCCCACGCAGCGGCCGGGCGAGATGCGCGTCCAGGTCACCTTCCACCAGGACGGCGAGCAGGTCGCCTCCGTGGTCCTGACCGGCCTCGACCCGCAGGCCTCGGCGCACTTGAAGCCCGGCCCGGCCCGGCCCGCGGCGAACTGAGGCCCGTACCGGCAGACCCTTTCGGAAGGCCCGGACCCGGCCCCGGCGCAGATGCGCCGGGGCCGGGTCCTTTTGCTGCCCGACCGACCTGCTGTCCGCCCTGCTCCATTTCATGAAGCAGGGCTTCCGGTTTCTGTGGGCGGGGCGACCGGGAAACGCCTGGGGCGGCCGGGGCCCGAGGGACTGCCGGAGGCCGCGCGCTGCGGGGCCCGGAGAACGGCGGACGGACGCGAGGCATTCTCGAGGAGGCCTCGAGCGGCCCTCGAGGAAAGCGTTCCATGATCGCTGGGACGCGTGCGTGTGGATGCCGCCGCGAGTGGAAGGACCGTCCCGTCAGCGCGGCTGACCTCGCAGCAACGGAGCCATGATGGCGAGACAGGAACGCGCGCTCCGGACGCGCCGCGTGTTGATCGAGGCCGCCGCCGAGGTGTTCCACCGGGACGGGTTCGAGCCGGCCGTGCTCGCCGTGATCAGCGGCCGGGCCGGGGTGAGCACGGGGGCCCTGCACTTCCACTTCCCCAGCAAGCGGGAGCTGGCCGCGGCGGTCGAGGCCGAGGCCTCGGACCGGGTCCGGCGGATCACCGCGCAAGGCGCGGAGCGGGGTGCGGCGCTTCAGGAGTTGATCGATGCCACGCACGCCCTTGCCCGGGCGTTGGAGGGCGATGCCGTGGTGCGGGCCGGGTTCGCGCTCTCGGCAGTACCCGGCCGCGGGGGCGGTGGCGGGGCCGATCTGCGCGGTGACTGGCAGCGGTGGGTGCACGCGGTGCTCGTGCGGGCCGGCGAACTCGGGGCGCTGGCCCCGGGGGTGACGGCGGATGACGCCGCCACGCTCGTCGTCGCCGCGACGGTCGGCTTCGAGGTGCTGGGCGGCCGCGAGGCCTGGTGGCTCTCGGCCGCCACCCTCACCCGGTTCTGGGCCCTGCTGCTGCCGTGCCTGGCGGCGGCCCCCGCCGGGGCCGGACTGGTCCCCGCCGGGACCGCCGCCGCGGATGCGCGGGCGGCGGTCACGGGTGCGGACGCCGCGGATGCGCGGGCCGCGGTTGCGGACGGCGCGGGCGCCGGCGGCGTCGCGTGGGTGGCGGGGGCGCGGGCCGCGGAAGGGGGCGGCGGGGCGGATTGAGCGGGTGCGAGCGGAAGCTCGGCGTCCCTCTTGTAAACCCGCAGAACGGTATGTTTGGATCTACGTGTCGATGTCGCGCGGTCTCCCGGGTTCCGTCCCCCTTGGCGTGAACCTGGGACCCGCCAACCCCCTCTACCTGCCGGTGAGGGGGTTTTCGCTGTCTGCGGGCTGCTCCGCACCGGGGTCCGGCGGCCCGCAAAAAACGGCTGAACCGGTTTGCTCCGGTCCTCTCCCGTGCCTCAGACCAGGTCGTCGCGGGTGACCGAACGGTGGTGCAGGGTCCACGGCCCCGCCTCGCCCGGCGCCCCGGAGCGGACCAGAACGTCCTCCAGGACCCGTACGTGCAGGCCCTTCCGGCCGCCGCCGCGCGGGGTCGCGTACACCAGCGCGCTGCACTTGGCGAGCACCGTCCCGTCCGGCTGCGGGCGCGCGTCGAGCATGCCGATCCAGTGCCGCGCGGCCGGGGAGCCCGCGGCGCGCTGCGCCTCCTCGGCGTCGAACAGCCGCATCTGGTGGTCGTAGAAGCGCTGGACCTCCGCGTACAGCGCCGCGAACGCCGGGTCCGGTGCCGCGGACCGGGTGCGGCCGACGGTCTCGATGGTCATCTGGCCTGCCCTCCTCCTCCATGCCCTGTCGCATGGCTGCGGACAGTCTCTGGGCATGCGGTGGAGCGCCCTTCGCACCTCCTTCGAACCCCCTTTGAGCACCGGTCGCGCACCGGTCGCGCACCGGTGGAGGACCGGTCGAGGACGGGTCCGGACATGCCTGTGCCCCGCCGCCCGAGCGTGGGGGGCGTCGGGTGGCGGGGCAAGAGGAGCGGCTCGCTCCCGGCCGGGGGAACCGGGGTGCCGGCCGCACAACCGAGTCTCCTCCGGAGAACTCGGACGCCCCTGGAGCGGCGGCGCAGCCGCGGTCGCGCCGCCGGGGGGCGGTGGTCGGTGGGGGCGTACGGCCGCCCGGGCGCCGGTTGTCGGACCGAGCGCGGCCCGTACGGCCGCCCGGGCGCCGGTTGTCGGACCGACCGCGGCCCGTACGGCCGCCCCGGCGCCCGGCCGGGCGGACCGACCGCGGCTGCGCGCCCCTCAGCGCTGGTCGAGGAGGCCCGCGACCATCGTCAGGAAGCCCTCGTCGAGCATCGTGGCGGCCGCGGTGTCGCGCGAGGAGCCCAGGCCCGTGTCGTGGCAGGCCACGCTGACCAGGTAGCGGCCGAGCACCGGGTAGGTGCCGAACGCCCACTCGCCGCTCGCCGCCGGGGTGCCGTCCGGGGCGAGCAGGCCGGTCTCGCCCCCGCCGCCGTTCTCGAAGCCGAACTCCGAGAAGCCCAGCCGCAGTCCCTGCCCGAGCGCCTTGGTGTACGCCTCCTTCAGGGTCCACAGCCGCAGCATCGCCGCCGGCTGCTCCTCCTCGGGCAGCGCCCCGAGTTCGGCCTTCTCCGCCGGGGTGCACACCTGGTCCTGGAGCAGGCGGAAGGAGAGCCTGCGGCTGGCGGGCTCGGTGTCGATGCCGATCCGGCCGGTGCTGCTGATGCCCACCGCGATCATCTCGTCGGTGTGGGTCAGGCTCACGTCGATCTGGTCGAAGCCGCGCAGGTACGGACGGCCGCCGATCTTGTACGCGAGGTCCAGGTCGGCGGGGTCGGTGCCGAGCGCGGCCGCCGCCGTGTACTTGACGGCCAGCCGGGAGGCGAGGAAGCGGTAGCGGATCGTGGGGTCGGTGGTCTGCCGGTACCGCACCCAGTCCCGGCCCAGCAGCGGCCGCAGCGAGGGCTCCGCGAGGGCCGCGGTCAGCCACTCGCCCCAGGTGGTGAACACCGAGGCGTTGCCCCGCAGGGCCATGCCGTCCGCCACCTCCTGCCAGGGACCGGCCGGTCCGGTGACGTGGACCGGCGTGCTGATCCGCCGTGCGGAGTCCGTCATCGGGTCGACCTCCCTGGGGACGTGGTGCGGGGGACGGGGGTGGAGAAGGGTGCGGGGGCGGGGATGTGGTGGACGGCGCGGGGGGACGGCGGGCCGAACCGCGGGCGGTACGCCGGACCGGTGCCGGTGCCGGTGCCGGTGCCGGTGCCGGAGCCCGGGCCCCCGCCGGCGCGCCGGCGGGGCGCGGTCACTGCGCGAGTTCCGTCGCGTCGAGGTCGCAGCTGCGGCCCGAGCGGTAGCGGCGCATCAGCTCGTCGAGGACCTGCTCCAGGCAGCCGTCCGGGAGTTCGGGCACCGGGATGCCCAGCCGGCCGCCGATCCGGGACAGGGCGAGCACGGCCCAGGCGGGGGCGGCGAGGAAGGGATCGCTGCCGTCCTGCCCCTCCCAGGTGCCGAGCACCGAGGCGGCCGCGAGCACCAGCGCGTAGCGGTCGCTGAGCACGCACAGGGCCGGGTCGGCCAGCGCGGCCGGGCTGCCGTGCGCGGGGATGGCCCGGCAGCGCTCGCGCAGGGCGCGCAGTTCGGTGACGAAGCCCTCGGCGAGGTCCGCGAGGACGGCCAGCTGGCCGCCGACCCCGCGTACGTCGGCCAGCCGCGCGGCGGACTCCACCAGCGAGGCGGCGAGGAAGTCCCCGCCGTCGGCGATGCCGAGCAGCCGGTAGTCGAGGACGGGCAGGGCGGCCCCGGTGCGGAACAGCTCGGCCGGCGGCTCCTGCTCGCGGAACCAGGCGCGTTCGGCGAGGGTGCGCAGCTGGGGGACGATCACCGCCTGGCAGGAGGCGGTGCCCGCGTGCCCGAGCCCGGCGACGGGCAGGTCGCGGGAGAGCTTCTCCAGCGCCCCGTACTCGGGGGTGCCGCGCTGGTAGCCGCGGGAGCCGAGCACGGTGGCGAGCTCTTCGAGGTTCTCGCGCAGCAGGTCGGGCACCACGTACTTGACGGCGGCGGCCAGCACGTGGGTGCGGTCCGGCAGCAGGCTGAGCGCGCGCAGGGCGACCGTGGCCATGCTGTCGCAGGCCAGCATGTCGGCGAACACCCCGGCCAGCGGGCGGTGCCAGCGGCGGGCCAGCGGGCGGCTGCGGCCGGTGGTGGCCGCGCGGACCGCCGAGTGCAGGACGGTGTCCACCGCGGCCACGGCCGTCGAGGCGATGACGCAGCGGTTGACCTGGTACGTGCGCAGGGCCAGGGCCACGCCCTCGCCCGGACGCCCGACGAGGGCCTCGCCGGGGACGGCGCGGTCGGTGAACTCCAGCCCGGAGAACAGCCCGCCGCGCATGCCGGTGGTGTGGAACCGGGGCAGGTGGCCGATGCCCTCCGCCTCGGACGGGTCCACGAGCAGCACGGAGTGGCTGTACGGGGTGCGGGCCTGGTCGGTGCGCGCGTAGACGACGTACGCCCCGGCCCGGGCGGCGTTGATGATGACGTCCTTGCGGCCGTTGAGCAGGTAGCCCCCGCCCGGGGCGGCGCCGGCGGTGAACTCGTCGCGCAGGATGTCGTTCGCGTGCGCCATCTCGTGGTGCACGATCGAGGCGCGGCCGCCGCCGAGCAGCAGGTCGGCGGTGAACCTGCGCTGCGCCGGGGTGCCGGCCGCCCAGACGGCGGAGGTGGCGAAGAGCGAGGTGATGCCGAAGCCGAAGCCGAGGGCGAGGTCCCGGCGGAAGACCGGGCGCAGCACCTTCGCGAGGTGGTCGGCGCGGGTGAGCCGGCCGCCGTACTCGGCCGGGACGAACTCGGCCCCGAGCCCGATCTCCGTCAGCAGCTGCTCGGTGGCCGCGGGGGGCTCGCGGCGCTCGTCGGCGGCGAAGAGGGCGCCCAGGCCGTGCGGGTTGGCGGGGTCGTACGGGTCGCCGAGCAGGGCTTCGAGGCGGGCTGCGCGGCGGAGGGCGTCCGTGGTGTCGGCGGGTCCGGTGGCGGACCCCGCGTGGATCTCGGTGGTGACCGTGGTCACGGAATCAGCTCCTTCTTCGCGGGACTGGCGGGAGCGGGTGGGTGCGGCGGCGTGCGGGGGCTGTACAGAGATTCACGAAGACCGCTTGATGCCTGCTTGAGCCGCGCTGTAGGCCGCCCCGGGCCTGAGCGGACCCACCCCCGGGGCGCTGCCCCGAACCCCGCTCCTCAAGCGCCGGAGGGGCTGGGGTGGGTCCGGCCGGTGGGCAGCGGACGGCCGTTGTGTCGGGGCGCTGCCCCGAACCCCGCTCCTCAAGCGCCGGAGGGGCTGGAGGAGCGGGGTTCGGTGGGCAGGTGGGGGCCCGCCGGTGGGGTGGGGTGGGGGCGTCAGGGGGTGTGGTGGGAGGCCTGGGTGAGGGTGTGGGCCAGGTGGTGGGCCGAGGCAGGGGTGCCGTCGGGCGTGCCGGCGATGGCCACCAGTGGCGGCAGCCAGCCGTGGTCGGCGATGCGCTGCGCCACCGCGTAGGCGACGCTCCCGCCGCCGGAGAAGCAGCCGAGGAGCAGCGGTTCGCCGACCGCGAGCGCAGGGCGGACCGCGGCGAGGCAGGCCGCCGTGTCGGCCGGGGCGGCGACCGTGGTGAGGGCCTCCGGCCCGCGGTACGCCTGCAGGAGCCCGTCGTAGCAGTCTTCGGACGCGGTCGGCGGCGGCACCAGCAGGATCGTGCCCGCCCCGGGCCGCGCCGCAGTGCGCAGGGTGCGCAGGCCCGTCCCGTCCGCCGCCGGGACGGCGGGCGCCACGGGCCCGGGTTCCGGCAGCCCGGCCAGGGCCGCAAGGGCCTCGTCCACACTGGTCGCGGCGTCGACGAGGACCGGGAACTCGCGCAGCAGCCGCGCGGTCGCGGCCAGCGCCGCGGCCGCGTCCGCGTCCGCGATCCGGCTCCGGTCGTTGACCGCCGTCAGCAGCAGGCCGCCCTCCGCGTCGTGGTGCGCGCTGATGGCGATGGGCAGGGGCGTGTACGGGCCGACCGTCTGCGGGGCGTCCACCCGGACCCCCTCGGCGTCGAGCTCCTCCCACAGCCGGTCCCGGCCGCCCGGCCCGGGCAGCGGACCCTGCGGGGCCTCGAACGCGACCAGGGAGTCGGTGAGTTCCCCGGTTCCGGGCCGCCCGCTCCACTGCCGGACCTGGCCGGCCGAGACCCACTCGTACGCCGCCGCCCCCAGGGCGCGGTCGGCCAGGTCGGACATCAGGTCCTGCACCGGGGCGGCCGGGTTCACGTAGACGTGTACGGGAAGGGCCCCGCGCAGGGCGGCCGGGATCCCGGCCGCGCCCTCCAGGGCGATGCCCCGGCCGGACACGGCCATGCCGAACGCCACGGGCGCGGGCGCCGGGCCCGGTCCGCCCGCCCGGTACAGCAGCAGCGCCCAGGCCGCGTGCAGTGCGGTGCTCTCGGTGGCGCCGAACCCGGCGGCCCACTGGCGCAGCCGGACGGCCTCGTACGGGGTGAGCCGCAGGCGCGCGAGCCCGTGGCCCCAGCGGGTCCCGCCCGCGGCGGGGAGGGCGTCCGCGGCCGGGCCGGGCAGGGTGCGGGAATCGGCCGGGGGCGCGGCGGAGGCCCAGAACGCCCGCGGGGCGGACAGGTCCTGGCCCGCCAGCCAGCGCAGGTGGTCGCGCACGTCGGGGCGCCGCTCGCCGCCGGTGGTGCGGCCCTCGGCGAGGTACGCGCGGTAGAAGGCGCGCAGCAGCAGCCGCACGCTCCAGCCGTCGAGCATGGCGTGGTGGTGGGTCAGCAGGATGCGGGTCTGCTGTCCGGCCGGCCCGTCCGGCTCGTCGAGGAGCGCGATGCGCAGCAGCCCGGGCCGGTGCAGGTCGAAGGCGCGCAGCCGCTCGCTCACGAGCAGCGCGTGCCAGTCCACGGATCCGTGCCGGTGCCGGACCAGCTGGGGCGAGGCCTGCGGGTGCACGGCGACCTGCGGGGCCGTGCCCGAGCCGTCGCCGGCGGGCCCGCGGGCGGCGAACGCGGCCCGCAGGGCGGGCTCCTGGGCGAACACGGCCTCCCAGGCGGCCCGGAACCGGCCGGTGTCGAGCGGCCCGTACCACCGCCAGTGCAGCTGCTCCACGTGCAGGCCGGCGCCGGGGCGGCCGGTCAGGACGTCGAGCAGCACCTCGCGCTGGCGGGGGCTCGCGGGGAGCCCGGCCGCAGGGACTCCGGCCGACTGCCCCGAGGGGCCGCCGGTTTCCGGCACGGGCACGCCGGATCCGCCCGCGGCGGCGCTCTGCCACGCGGGCCGCGCCGCCCGGGACCCGGAGCCGGAAGACGGGGATGCGGACCCGGACCGGGACCCGGAGGACCCGGACCCGGACCCGGACCGCGCGGCTGCCGCCCGCGGCGGGGCTGCGGGGGAGGTCAGCAGGTCGGCCACCGTGCCGGCCGGGGCGACCGGGGCGGCCTGGGCCGGCAGGTGCAGGGTGTGGTGCGTCGCCGTGTGGCGGCGCAGTGTGGGCGTGCCCCCGGGCAGCGCGGCGAGCGCCGCCGTCAGGGCCTCCTGGTCGAGGGGACCGCGCAGTTCCAGCGCAGGGGTGGAGCCGGGCGCGATGACCACGGTCATGGCTGCGCTCATCCACTCCTCCTCGTCTCGGTGCCGCACCGGGCGGTGTGACACTTCAAAGGGGACGAGTGTGCGCCGCGCGCCCACGTAGTGCTGACAAGCGGCTGACGCACCGCCGGAGTCCCGCCGGACCGCCCGCGCCCACGGCCCGGCCGGGGGCCGTACGGGGACCGCCCGGGCGGGGCCGCACGGTGCGCCCGGCCGCACCGGCGCCCGGCCTCCGCTACAGGCTGCGGACGGCGCTCTCCGCGTATTCCTTCGCCAGGTTGAGGGTGGCGGTGCTGTTGCGGCCGAGGGCCTCGCGGACGTAGGTGCGGGCGCGGTCGAGGCCGGCGCCGGGGCCCAGCACCCGTTCGACGGCCTCCTCGCGCAGCAGGACGCTGTGCTGGGAGACCGCGGTGACCCCGCGCTCGTCGGGGATCAGGGACCACTCGCCGGTGTGCGCGGCCATCAGGGCCGGGGTCGCGGTCTGCTTGTAGACGATGCGGTCCGCGTACGGGAAGCAGATCCGCACCGACTCCGTGGTGTGCACGGCCCCGTCGGCGGTCACCGTGTCCATGGCGAGCAGCTGCACCCCGGGCTCGTTCTCCACCACGTCCGCGCGCGAGACGTGCGGGACCCGCTGCGGCCAGTCGGCGACCCCGTAGAGGAACGCGTAGACCAGGTCCGCCGGTCCGTCGATGCGCACGGAGTCCTCGAAGGACAGCAGCAGCCCGTCGAGCCGGGGCCAGCGCTCCGCGGCCTCCTTCACGTGCGCCACCTCGGCGCGGCCGCCGTCCTCCACCGCCTGCCGGGTCCGGCCGGCCTCCGCCCGCCCTCCGGCGACCGCGTACTCGTGGACCAGGGTCAGCCGGGAGCGGCCCCCGCCCCTCGGCTCCACCAGCCAGCTCCCGCCCATCGCGGCGAGGGGGGCCGCGGGGACCTCGTGGCGGAAGTCGATCCGCAGCCCCGGCGCGTCCAGGGTGCGGCTCGACAGCGTGGACGCGACCCGCCCGCCGGCCGTGTCCCACGCGTGGAACCGGTCCCGGCGGCCGTCGAAGTCGAGCCGCTCGACGTGGATGCTCGGCGGGAGGAGGAGCGGCCAATGGGTCGTGTCCGCGATCAGGCCGTAGACCACGCCCGCGGGAGCGTTCACATCCACGGCGTAGGACGCCCGGTGGACTTGCTGGACAGACATCGTCCCTCCCTCACACTTGATCCAGAGTCTGTCCGAGGCCGCCCGAGTTCCGCTGGAGGCGGCCTGGAACCTCAGCGCGCGAGCGCCGATTCGGCGTGCTGCTTGGCGTACGTCATGGTCGCGGTGCTGTTGCGGCCCAGCGCCTCGCGGACGTACCGGCGGGCCGCCGCGAGATCGGCGTCGGGGCCCAGCACCGTGGTGACGGCCTCCTCGCGGAGCACGACGCTGTGCTGCGAGGAGACCGTCGACCCGTACGCCCCGCCCGTGACGGTCCACACGCCGGTGTGGGCCGACATCAGCGCCGGGGTGCGGGTCTGCTTGTAGACGATGCGGCCGGCCGCCGGGAAGCAGACCCGCACCGACTCGGTGGTGTGCGCGGAGCCGTCCGCGGTGAGCGTGTCCATGGCCATCACCTGCACCCCCGGCAGCTCCTCCGCGAGGTCCAGCCGCGAGACGTGCGGCAGCAGCTCGGGCCACTGCTCGGCCCGCTCCAGGAACGCGTAGACCAGCTCCGGCGGGGCGTCCACGTGGACCCGGTCCACGAAGGACATCACGAGCTCGTCCAGCCGCCCCCACCGCTCGCCCAGCTTCGCCAGGTTCCCCAGCTCGGCCCGGCTGTTGGTGTCGGTGGCCCGCTCCACCCACTCGACGTCCTCCGCCCGGTCCCCCGCCACCGAGAAGTCGTGCAGCAGGGTGAGCTTCGAGAGCTCGGCGCCCAGCGGCTCGACGATCCAGGTGCCGGTCATCGCCGACAGCGGGGCCGCCGGGATCTCCTGCCGGAACTCGATCCGGCGCGCGGCCGCGTCGAGCACGCGGCGCGAGGTCCAGGACTTGACCCGGCCGTTGGCCGTCGCCCACATCCGCAGCCGCTCCTCGGTGCCGTCGAACGACAGGCGTTCCACGTGCACGTTGGGCGGGAAGTACAGCGGCCACTGCTCGGCGTCCGCGAGCATCCCGTAGACCACGCCCGCGGGGGCGGCCACCTCGGTCTCGTGCACGGTGCGGTGCACCCGCTCGGCCGCCATCAGAAGTTCCCCAGTCCGCCGCAGACGTTGAGCGCCTGCGCCGTGACGGACGCGGCGAGGTCCGTGGTCAGGTACCCGACCATGGCCGCCACCTCCTCCGGGCTCGCGTAGCGCCCCAGCGGGATCTTCGCCTCGAACTGCTCCTGCACGTCCTCGGTGGTGGTGTTCCAGGCCGCCGCGTAGCCGGCCCGGACCCGCTGCGCCATCGGCGTCTCCACGTAGCCGGGGCACACCGCGTTGACGGTGACCCCGGTCGGGGCCAGCTCCTTGCCGAGGGCCTTGGTGAAGCCGACGACGGCGTGCTTGGACGCCGAGTACGGGGCGCCCAGCAGGACGCCCTGCTTGCCCGCCGTGGAGGCGATGTTGATGATGCGGCCGCCGGGGGCCCCGGCCAGGCCGCCGTGCTTGAGGGCCTCCCGGGTCAGCAGGAAGACGCTGTTGAGGTTGGTGTCGATGACGTCGTACCAGAGCTCGTCGCTGATGTCGGCGGTCGGGCCGCCGCCGCTGCGCCCGGCGTTGTTGACCAGTACCGAGATCGGGCCGAACGCGGCGACGGCGGCCGCCACCAGCGCCTCGACCGCCTCGCGGGAGCGGACGTCGGCCGCGGTGCCCGCGACCTCCAGGCCCTCGGCGCGCAGCTGCGCGACGGTCTCCTCGACGGCCGGCGCGGTCCGCGCGCACAGGAACACCCGGTACCCGCGGGCGGCCAGGTCCCGTACGACCGCCAGGCCGATGCCGCTGGTGCCGCCGGTGACCAGGGCGACCGGCTTCTCCGGTGCCTGCGCCTGCGGCTGCGGCTGCTGCGCGGACGGTGTTGTCATCGTTGTGCCTCCAGAACCCGTGGTGAGGCCTCCACCGTGTCGCGGAGCTCTGGAGACCCGCTCGAAGACGCATCGAGAACCGGCACGGGAGCGGCGGCGACGGCCGCCTCCCGGATCAGCCCGGGCAGGGCGGCGGCCTCGGCACCCAGCGGGGCCAGGGCCTTCGCGAGCGCGCTGCGGGTCAGCGCCGGGCCGCCCGCGGCGAGGTACCCGTCGGGCCGGATCAGCACCCAGCCGCCCGGGACGAGGCCCAGCGCCTCGCGCAGCAGCCCCTCGGGGTCGGCGAGCGGGCCGGGCCCGCCGGCGGCGCCCGCTCCGTGCGCTCCGACCGCACCCGCCGCGCCGTCCGTGCCGGTGGAGACCGTCCGCACCGACAGCCACGTGCCGTGCACGACCGCGGCGGCCGCCGCGACCCGGGCGGCCTCCTGCGCCCCGCCCGCCGCCCACACCAGGGACCAGCGCGGGTCGCGCAGTTCGGCGCGCAGCGCCTCGGCGCCGGGGTCCTCCGGGTGCCGGGCGGCGGCCGCCGCGGCGCGCGAGCCCGCGGGCAGCGCGGTCGGCGGGCCTTCGGTGGTCAGCGCGCTCTCCGGGTAGGCGAGGAGCAGCCCGGACATGCCGCCGAGCACCTTGCGCTGGATGGCCCGGCGCAGCGGGCCGATGGTGCGTACGAAGGTGAAGGCGACGGGCAGCCCCACCCCGGCCAGCGCGGCCTTGAACTGGACCAGGAAGGTGGCCTTGCGGACCGACCCCAGCAGCTTCCTGCCGATCGGCACGCGCTCCTGCCCGTACGTGGCGAGCAGCTCCGGGCCGGCCTGCCCGAGGGCGGCCATGGCGAGCTTCCAGCCCAGGTTGTACGCCTCCTGGATGCCGGTGTTCATGCCCTGGCCGGAGGCCGGGCTGTGCACGTGGGCGGCGTCCCCCGCCACGAAGACGCGGCCGTCGTGCATGCGCGGCACCATGCGCTGCTGGAAGGTGAAGGTGGAGGTCCAGTCGGGTTCCCCGACCCGCACCGGGCGGCCGAGCCCGGCGCTCAGCTTCTCCGAGAAGCGCTGCGCGGCCTCGGCGGGGGTCTCCGGGCCGGTGGCGGGGGCGGTGTCGAGCAGCCGCCAGTAGCCCTCGCGCGCGTACGGGACCATCATCATGGCCTGGCTGCCGGTGTGCGCCCAGTAGATGGTGTCCGGGGGCAGGTCGAGGGAGACGGCCGCGTCGGCCAGCGCCCAGGTCTCGCTGGACTCTCCGAGCAGCGGCAGCCCGAGCTGCTTGCGGACCGTGCTGTGGCCGCCGTCGCAGCCGACCAGCCAGGGCACCTCGTACTCCTCGGCGGTGCCGTCGGCGTGTTCGAGTCGGGCGCGCACGGTGTCCCGGTCCTGCTCCAGCGAG
The DNA here is from genome assembly GCF_055572195.1 of Streptomyces sp. NPDC030809. Lineage (NCBI taxonomy): Bacteria > Bacillati > Actinomycetota > Actinomycetes > Kitasatosporales > Streptomycetaceae > Streptomyces > Streptomyces sp. NPDC030809. Next base: position 106,796 of record NZ_JBVIDV010000013.1, on the reverse strand, counting down.
GTCAGCCGCACCCCCCACTCGACGGTCACGCCGAGCCGGGCCACGGCCTCGCGGAGCACCTCCTCCGTCTCGGTCTGCCCGATGACCACGGTGAACGGGAACCGGGTCGGCATCGAGCGGTAGTCGGCCTCCAGGCGCACCAGGCGGCTGCCGCGCGCGTACATGGTGAAGGCCCGGTTCCTGCGGCCCCGGGCGAGCACCCCGGCCACGACGCCCATCTGGTCGAACGTCTCCAGGGTGCGCGGGTGCACGGCCACCGCGCGGCTGGTCGGGGCCGGGCCCGCGGCGGCGTCCACGAGGCGCACGCGCAGTCCGCGGCGGGCCAGCTCGTGGGCGGCGGTCAGGCCCACCGGGCCCGCGCCCACCACGAGCACCCGGGGGGATCCGGCCGTGGGGTTGGTGTCGGCGTTCGTCGCCACTTCGGTTGCTCCTCTGGTGGTACGGGACGTGCTGCGGCGGAGGTGAGGGGAGAAGGGGAGGGGAAGGGGGAAGGCGCTGAGGAGGCGCGCGGCCCGGGTCAGGCCGCCGCCTCCGCCTCGGCGCGCCGGCGCAGGGTCTGGCGCAGCGCGCGCCGCTCGGGCTTGCCGACGTGGTTGCGCGGCACGGCGTCGATCACCTCGACGCGGCGGATCTGCTCGAACCAGCTCAGGTGCGCGTTGGCGCGCTCCACGACGGAGTCCACGCTGTCGAGGAGGCCGGGCCCGGCCGGGTCGCGCAGCACGATCCCGGTCCACACGACCTCGCCGTGCACCGGGTCGGGCCAGCCCGCCACGATGCACTCGGCCACGCGCGGGTCCGCTCCCACGATCCGTTCGACGGCCGTGGGCGAGACGAGTTCGTTGTCGTACTTGAAGACGTCGCCGAGGCGGTCCACCAGGAACAGCTCCCCGTCCTCGTTGAGGTAGCCGACGTCCCCGGTGGAGAACCAGCCGTCCGCGTCCACCGGCGACGGGGTGCTCCCGTCGAGGTAGCCGGCCATCACCTGCGGTCCGCGGACCTGCACCTCGCCGGTGGAGTACACGTCGAGCGGGGTACGGGCCCCGCCCCCGGCCGCGTTGCCGGCTCCGGAGCCGATGCGCACGATGCGGCATTCGGTGCCCGGCACGGCGGGGCCCACCGAGCCGGCCCGCGGGTGGTGCCGGCTCTGGCAGTGCGAGAGCGGGGACAGCTCGGCCAGCCCGTAGCCCTGGATCACCGGGACGCCCAGGCTGTCGCGCAGGGTGCGGGCCGCCGTGGGGGACAGGGCGGTGCCGCCGGAGAGCACGGCGGTGAGCCGCTGCCCGGCCGGGAAGTCCGCGGTGAGCCGCTCGTCGAGGGCCAGCGCGTGCAGCCGGGCGGGCAGCCCGTAGTAGTGGGTGGCCTGCTCGCGGGCCGCGACGGCGAGGGAGGCGACCGGGTCGGGGTCGGTGCACAGCACCTGGCAGGCGCCCGCGTACACCCCCGAGTTGAGGTGCATGGTGTGGTAGAGCGGCAGGTGGTTGACGGTGACCGAGTCGGTGCCCAGCTCGTGCGCGGCGGCGGTCTGGGCGGCGTTCGCCACCAGGTTCCGGTGGGTGAGCCGGACCCCCTTGGGGCGGCCGCCCGTGGTGCCGGTCGTGAACTGGATGCACGCGTCCCCGTCGAGGTCCACGGGCCCGGGCAGCACGGTCCGCTCGGGCGCCGAGTCCAGGGCCACGGACAGCGGGAGCGCGTCTCCGGGGACGATCCCGTCCGGCGCGTCCGTCACCACGACGGAGCGCAGGTCCGGCAGCCGGTCGCCCAGCTTGATCAGCAGCTCGGCGGTGGCCGTCGGCACGAACGCCACCTCCACGGCGGCCGTCCGCATGACGTGGAACAGGCCCGCCTCCTTGATCAGCGGGTTGACCAGCACGATCGTGTTCCCGCTGCGCACGGTGCCGTAGTAGGCGGCGGCGAAGACCGGGTCGAGCACGTTGGCCACGCCGATCCGGGCGCCCCGGCGGCCGCAGGCGTGCTCCAGGTAGGAGGCGAAGCGGTCGGCCCGGGCGTCCAGTTCCGCGAAGGTCACGGTGGTCTTGGTGCCGGCCCGGTTGACGGTCCGGATCGCCCGGCCCGCCGGGTCGCGGACCGCCGCCTGCCGCAGCAGGCCGTCCAGCGGGAGTTCGGGGTACGAGAATCTCGGCATCGTGCTGTCCTCCTGGCTCCCGAAGGTGCGGCCGCGGCTGCGGCGGAAACCAGCCTCGGCAGGGGCGCTTGAGGAGTCCTCGAAGGGTGCTCGATCTGCACCGCAGAAGCTGTGGGGAACCGAAGGAACGGAGTCCCGCGATGACCGCCACGATCGCCACCGAGGCGTCCCCCCACCCGCTCCAGGAGCCGGAGTTCGGCCTGCTGTACGCGGAGGTCCAGCAGTTCTACTCCCGCCAGATGCAGCTCTTCGACTCGCACGCGGCCGAGCCGTGGGCCCGTACGTTCACCGAGGCGGCCGTCTTCGACGTGCCCACGCTGCCGGCGCCGGTGGTCGGCCGGGAGGCCCTCGCCGCGAACGTCCGGCGCAACGCGGAACTGCACGCCGCGGCCGGGGAGCAGCACCGGCACTGGCTCGGCATGCTCGACGTGCAGCCCCAGCCGGACGGCTCGCTGCACACCCGCAGCTACGCGCTGGTGTACCTGACCCCGCGCGGCGGCACGTCGAAGGTGCACCGGGTCTGCGTGATGGAGGACGTGCTGGTCCGCGCGGGCGGCGGCTGGCAGGTCTCGTACCGCCTGGTCACCCGCGACGACCTCGCGTGAGCTCCCGGCCCTCAGCGCAGGGCGGCCCGGCGGCACGGCCGGGGCCCGCCGCACGGCCCTGCGCGGCGGGGGTCCGGCCCGGGGCCGTCAGCGGCCGGCCGGGTCCAGGACGGTGAACAGGTCGGTGCGGACCCCGGCCGGGTCGCGGCCGTGCGCGAGTCGGCGGGTGAGCTGCGCGCCGATCGGGCCGCGGGCGACGAGCCCCGCGGCGCGGGTGCGCAGCAGGGCGGCGGCCGGCGGGACCCCGCCCGGCTCGGGCCCGCCCCGGGCGGCCTGCCTGCGGTGCACGGCGGCGGCCACCGGGGCGCGCCGCTCCTGGTAGGCGGCGAGCCGCGAGGCGGTGGGCGCGCCGTCGTGCAGCGCGGCGAGGAGTACGGGGTGCAGCGCGGCGGCGTCCTGGAGGGCCAGGCCGAGGCCCTGGGCGCCGGCCGGGCCGTGGGTGTGGGCGCTGTCGCCCAGGAGCACGAGGCCGTCGCGCACCCATTCCCGGGCGTGCGCGGCGGTCACGGCGGTCACGGCCGGGTCGGCGGCGGAAGCGAGCCGGGCGTGCAGCAGGCCGGCGAACTCCGGCAGGACGCGGGGGAGTTCGCGGCGGGCGGCCTCGACGGCACGGGCGGTGGCGCCGGCGGCCCCGGTGCCCGCGCGGGTGCGGGCGGCGGGCTGCGGACGGGACCAGAGCACCCGGATCCGGTCCGGGTGCGCGTCGTGCACCAGCACGGTGCCCGAAGGGCCGCGGTGCACGCGGGCCAGGCCGGTGGCCCGGCCCGGGGCGGGCAGGGAGAAGTCCAGTACCTCCTGGGCGCAGGAGGTGCGGCCCGGGTCGATGCCCGCGAGGGCGCGGGTCTTGGAGAGCCGGCCGTCGGCGCCGACGAGCACCTCGGACCGCACGGTCACCCGCACCCGGCCCGGTCCGTACAGCACGGCCCCCCGGCAGGGGCTGCCCGGACGCTTCTCCAGGAGGGCGGCGATCCGGTGTCCCGCCAGCAGGGTGAAGCCGGGCAGCCGGCGGCAGGCGGCGAGGAGTTCCGCCAGCAGGTGCGGCTGCGGGAGGGCGAGCAGGTGGTCGTACGGGGCGGGCAGCCGCCCGTAGTCGAGGTCGAGCACCATCCGCCCGCGCTCCAGCACCCGCAGGCCCCGCAGGCACGCCGCCCCGCGCGCCGCGGCCGGGGTGAGGACGCCGAGCTCGTCCAGGACGCGCTGGCCGCCGGGCTGCAGGAGCTCGCTCCCGCCGCCGGTGGGCGGGAACCCGGCGGCCCGCTCGACGAGGACCACGCGGACGCCGGAGCGCAGCAGCATGAGCGCCAGCGCGAGCCCGGCGGGTCCGGCACCGATGATGCAGACGTCGGTGCCGAGCGCCTCGTCCACCGTCAGACCGCGGCCCGGGCGGCCAGCAGCTCGTTGACCAGGGCCAGGTAGCGGCGGGGGGTGTCCGCGTCCTCGAAGGCCTCCTCGTCGAGCAGGACGTCGTAGTCGCGCTCGATGTACCCCGTGGTCTGGAGGATCGCGAGCGAGTCGTAGCCCAGTTCGAACCAGTTGAGGTCGAGGACGTCGCCGTCCAGGTCGATGCCCTCGTCCTCGCCCGCGCACTCGCGCAGGATGCGCTTCAGGTCGGCGAGTTCCAGACGGTTCATTGGTCTACCTCTGTTCTGTGTGTCGATGGAGTGGAGCGGTGAAGGGGTCAGGCGGGTGGGACGGGGCGGTCAGGCGTCCGGGGCGCGGACGACGACGGCGGAGTTGAAGCCGCCCCGGCCGCGGGCCAGGACGAGCGCGGTGCGCAGCGGTACCCCGAGGGCGGGGCTGGCCGTGCCGGTGACCAGGTCCAGCGGGCAGTCCCCGGCGGGCAGGTACGTGCCGGTGGTCGGCGGGATCACCTGGTCGCGCAGGGTCAGCAGGGCCGCGGCCACGTCGAGGGCCGCGCCGCCGGCGGCGAGCCGCCCGGTCATGGACTTCGGCGCGGTGACCGGCACCCCGCGCGGGCCGAACAGGGCGGTGATCGCCTCGGCTTCGGCGCGGTCGGCCGCCCGCTCCCCGGCCGCGTCGGCGAAGACCACGTCCACCTCGTCGGGGTGCACGCCGGCATCGGCGAGGGCGAGTTCGGCGGCGGCGCCGAGCCGTGGGGTCCCGTCGGCGTCGAAGGTGGCCGCGTGTCCGGCGATGCTGCCGTAGCAGCGGGCGCCGCGCCGGCGGGCCTCGTCGGCGTCCTCCAGGACGAGCAGTGCGCCGCCCTCCCCCGCCACGTACCCGTCGGCGTCCTCGGAGAAGGGCAGGTAGGCGCGGGCCGGGTCCTCGCGGTGGGTGAGCCCCCCGCCGGCCAGGTAGGCGGACCAGCCCCAGGGGCACAGCGCCGAGTCGAGTCCGCCGCTGATGACGAGGCGGGCGCCCTTGCGGATCTGGCGGCGGGCGTGCGCGAGGGCGTCGAGCCCGCCGGCCTGCTCGGAGACGATCACTCCGGAGGCGCCGCGCAGGCCGTGCCGGATGCCGATCTGCCCGCTGTTGACGGCGTAGAACCAGGCGAAGGACTGGTAGGCCGAGACGTGCTGGCCGCCCTTGCTCCACAGGGCCTGGAGCTCGCGCTGCCCGAACTCGAAGCCGCCGAAGGAGTTGGCGGTGACCACGCCCGCGGCGTAGTCGGGCAGCTGGGCCGGGTCGGCCCCGGAGTCGTCGAGCGCCTCCTTGGCGGCGGCGAGCGAGAGCCGGGTGACCCGGTCGGTCTGCGGCAGCAGCCGGCTCCCGACGTGCTCGGAGTCCACGAACCCGGGCACCTCCCCGGCCAGCTTCGCCGGGTAGCCGCTCGCGTCGAAGCGGCCGACGGGCCGGATGCCCGACTCCCCGCGCAGCACGGCGGACCACCAGGTCTCGGTGCCCAGCCCGTTGGGGGCGGCCACGCCGATGCCGGTGACCACGGGGGCCGCGGTCCGGGTGGCGGCGGCCGGGGCGGCTGCGGCGGCGACAGCGGTGTTCATCGGTCCGCCTTCAGGTTCGGGTTGTTGAGGATCATGGCGCTCTGGAACCCGCCGAAGCCGCTGCCGACGGTCAGCACCGCGTCGGTGCGCTGCCGGCGGGCGGTCAGCGGGGTGTAGTCGAGGTCGCAGGCCGGGTCGGGCTCGTGCAGGTTCGCCGTCGGCGGGACCGTGTCGTGCTCGATGGCCAGCGCGCACGCGGCCACTTCGAGGGCCCCGATCGCGCCGAGCGAGTGCCCCACCATGGACTTGATGGAGCTGACGGGGATCTCGTGGGCCCGCTGCCCGAGGGCCCGCTTGAAGGCCTCGGTCTCGTGCTTGTCGTTCTGCTTGGTGCCCGAGCCGTGCGCGTTGACGTAGTCGATGTGCTCGGGCAGCAGCTGCGCCTCGTCGAGGGCGGCGGTGATGGCGGCGGCCATCTCGGCGCCGTCGGGCCGCAGCCCCGTCATGTGGTACGCGTTGCTGCGCGAGGCGAAGCCGGAGATCTCGGCGTAGACGTGCGCGCCGCGGCTGCGGGCGTGCTCGTACTCCTCGATGACGAGGACGGCGGAACCCTCGCCCAGGACGAACCCGTTGCGGGTGCGGTCGAAGGGCCGGGAGGCCGTCTCCGGCTCCTCGTTGCGCGTGGAGGTGGCGCGGATGGCGTCGAAGGAGGCGACGGTGATCGGCGTGATCGGCGCCTCGGCCGCGCCGGTGACCATCACGTCCGCGCTGCCCTCGCGGACCAGCTCCACGGCGTGCCCGATCGCGTCGAGACCGGAGGTGCAGCCGGTGGACACCAGGGCCACGGGCCCCTGCGCGCCGACGCTGCGGGCCACCTCGGCCGCCATCGAGCTGGGGACGAAGTAGTCGTACAGGTGCGGCACGGCCCTGGTGTGGTCGACGAGCTCGCGGGTGCCCTGCTCGCTGACGGCCCCGTACTCGGTGTCGAGACCGGTGGTGCAGCCCAGGGCGCTGCCGAGGGTCACTCCGGTGCGGGCGGGGTCGTACGCGCCGGTGATGCCGCTGTCCGACAGCGCCTCGCGGGCGCTGACCAGGGCGAACTGGGCGGCCCGGTCCAGGCGTCCGGCCTGCTCGGCGGTGAGCCCGGACTCCAGCGGGTCGAAGTCGGCCTCGGCGGCGATCCGGGAGCGGAAGCCGGTGGCGTCGAAGAGGGTGACGGGGCCGGTGGCGGTGCGGCCGTCGGTCAGCAGGGACCAGAACTCCTTGGTGCCCGGGCGGCCCGGGGCGACGACACCGATGCCCGTGATGACGACTCGCCTCATCGGCTCGCCCCCTGTTCCGTCTGGTCGTGGTGGCCGCGCAGCACCATGCGGGCGGCCCGGCCGAGCAGCCGGGGCAGTTCGGCGCCCCGGACGAAGAAGTGGTCGCCGGGCACGGTCCGCCGGACGAAGGCGCCGGTGGTCCAGCGGCCCCAGCCCGCGGCGTCCTCGGCGCTGACGAGGGTGTCCTCGCGGCCGGCGACCGCGAGCACCGGCACCGGCACGGGGCCGGGGGCGCCGGGGGCGGTGGCGGCGGCGCGCAGGTTGCGGGCGAGGCTGAGGTCGGAGCGGAGCACCGGGAAGACCGACCGGAACCACACGTCCCCGGGGCGCACCCGGGGCGGCAGGGCGTCGAACCGGTCCAGCACCTCCAGGAGTTCGGCCTCCGGGAGCTCGGCGCAGTCGGCGAAGACGGCCGGGGCGTCCGGTGGCGGGCTGGCCCCGACGGCGAGCAGCGCGGGCAGCGGCAGCCCCCACTCCCGTGCCGTCTGGGTGACGGTGAGGGCGATGGTCGCCCCGAGGCTGTGCCCGTACAGGACGTACGGGGTGCCGGGCTCCTCCGCGATCTGCTCGAACAGCGGCTTGAGGTCGCTCAGGAGTTCGTCGCGTCCGGTGACCCGGATCTCCCGGCGGCGCTCGTCGCGCCCGGGCAGCAGCCACGGGGTGGTGCTCACCCCGCTGCCGGCGGTCTTGTCCCACCGGTAGAACGAGGACACTCCCGCGCCCGCATGTGCGAAGCAGTGCAGCCGTACGGCCTGCCTGTCGCCCATCGCCACCTCCCACGAACCCGCACCCGCACCACGTAGGCCTCGACCTTCACCGACCGCGCTGGAGCCGCGCTCGATTCGCCCTACGGTCCGGACCGGCGGTCCCGGGGGAGCGGGCGGAGGGCCGGACATGCCGGAGGGGCGGCGTACTCCGGCTTCGGTGTCGGAGTGCGCCGCCCCTCGGCGGGACGGGCGGGGGGATGTGGCCCGTCCGGTCTGCGGGTGGTGCGGGTGGTGCGGGTGCTACTTGGGGTCGCGCTTGAACGAGGCGGTGGACCAGCGGTAGCCGAGGACGGCCAGGCCGACCGACCAGGCGATCGCGAGCCAGCCGTTGTGACCGATCTCGGTGCCGAGCAGCAGGCCGCGCAGGGTCTCGATGGCCGGGGTGAACGGCTGGTACTCGGCGATCGGCTGGAACCAGCCCGGCATCGAGTCGATCGGGGTGAAGGCGCTGGAGATGAGCGGCAGGAGGATCAGCGGCATCGCGCTGTTGCTGGCCGCCTCGGCGTTGGGGCTGACCATGCCCATCCCGACGGCGATCCAGGTGAGCGCCAGGGCGTAGAGGGCGATGAGGCCGAAGGCCGCCAGCCACTCCAGGACGTTCGCGTCGGTGGAGCGGAAGCCGATGGCCACGCCGACCGCGCCGACGAGGACCACGCTCGCGATCGACTGCAGGACGCTGCCGATGACGTGCCCGATGAGGACCGAGCTGCGGTGGATCGCCATCGTGCGGAAGCGGGCGATGATGCCCTCGGACATGTCGGTGGAGACGGAGACCGCGGCCCCCACGACGGTGCTGCCGATGGTCATGAGCAGGATGCCGGGGACGATGTAGGCGATGTAGTCGCCGCGGTCCCCGCCGCCGATGCCGCCGCTCATCGCGTCGCCGAAGATGTAGACGAAGAGCAGCAGCAGCATGATCGGCGTCATGAGCAGGTTCAGCGTCAGGGACGGGTAGCGCCGCGCGTGCAGGAGGTTGCGGCGGAGCATCGTGGAGGAGTCGCGCAGGGCGAGGGACAGCGAGCTCATCGGACGGCCTCCTCGGCCTCGTTGCGGTTCTGGGCGGGCACGGTGGCGCCCGTGAGGGCGAAGAAGACGTCGTCGAGGTCGGGGGTGTGGACCGTGAGCTCGTCGGCCTCGATGCCGGCGGCGTCCAGCCGGTCGAGGATGGCGCGCAGGTCGCGCTGGCTGCCGTCGCTGGGGATCTGGAGGGACAGCGCCTCGTCGTCGCGGGCGGCGCCGGCCAGGGCGGCGGCCGCCGACTGGTAGGCGGCCGGGGCGGAGAAGCGGAGCCGGACGTGACCGCCGGGGATGAGCCGCTTGAGCTCCTCGGCGGTGCCCTCGGCGGCGATCTTCCCGTTGTTGAGCACCGCGATGCGGTCGGCGAGTTCGTCGGCCTCCTCCAGGTACTGGGTGGTGAGGAAGACGGTGACCCCGCCGGTGACGAGCTCGCGGATGATCTGCCACATGTTGTGGCGGGAGCGCGGGTCGAGGCCGGTGGTCGGCTCGTCGAGGAAGATGATGCGCGGGCTGCCGACCAGGGTCATGGCGATGTCGAGGCGGCGCTTCATGCCGCCGGAGTAGCTGGCGGCCGGCTTCTTCGAGGCCTCCACCAGGTCGAAGCGCTCCAGGAGTTCGGCGGTGACCCGCCGGCCCTCGGCCTTGGAGAGGTGGTGCAGGTCGGCCATGAGGAGCATGTTCTCCTCGCCGGTGATCAGGCCGTCGACCGCGGAGAACTGGCCGGTGACGCCGATGGACCTGCGGACGGCCTGCGGGTCGGCGGCGAGGTCGTGCCCCCCGATGTGCACCTGGCCGGCGTCGGCGGCGATGAGGGTGGAGAGGATCTTGACGGCGGTGGTCTTGCCGGCACCGTTCGGGCCGAGCAGGGAGAAGATCGTTCCCTCGGGGACGTTCAGGTCGACACCGTCGAGCACGATCTTGTCGCCGTAGGACTTGTGCAGCCCGTTCGCCGCGATGGCCAGGTTGGACATGAGGAGCGCTCCTTCAGGGGGCGTTGCGGGTCAGAGGCTGCGGGCGTTGATGTCGCCGTACGAGGTGGTGGCGCGGATGTTGAGGGCGGCGGTCGGGCCGTCGGTGTTGTTGAGGGAGTTGCCGATCTGGCCGTAGGTGGTGCCGGCGTGCAGGGAGGCGGAGACCCCGCGGGCGGCGCCGATGTGGATGTCGCCCTTCTGGGTGGTGAGGACGACGGTGCCCTGGACGGCCTCGGAGATCTGGATGGCGCCGGCCTGGGTGGTGATCTCGGCGGAGCCGCCGAGGCGGCCGATCAGGACGTCGCCGGACTGGAGGGTCAGCCGGGCGGCGGCGGCCTCGTCGATCTTGGCCTGGCCCTGGGCGCCTTCGAAGACGACCTCGCCCAGGCGGCCGACCCCGCGGAACTCGCCGGCGGCGACCGTGGCCTCGACCCGGGAGCCGGCGGGCAGCTGGACCGTGACCTCGACCGCGCCGGAGCTGCCGAAGAGCTTGTTCTTCGCCGGGCCGCCCTCGATGCGCAGCACCCCGTCGGCGAAGGCGACCGAGGTCTCCTTGACCGCCTTGAGGTCGGCGTCCTTGGCGGGGTTGGCCGGGAGGACCTCGACGGTGGTGTCGGCGCGGTCGGCGGCGATGAAGCGGACGTGCCCGGCGGGGATGTCGAGGACGGCGGCGATCGGGGCGGCGGTGTCGAACTTCTGCATGGTCTTCTCCTGGTCTCCGCGGTGCGGGCCCCTGTGGCCCGCTGCTTTCTGACATCACGAACGCTACGTTGCGTTCATGGATCCGGCAACAGTGTCGTTGCGAAAGAATTGTATTTATGCAGGTCAGAGCCTTTAAATCGTTGCACTGGTCTCTGGCCTAATGCAACAACCCCCTGCGGGTTCGTTGCAATGGGCTGGGGGTGAACGCTATACTGGCGGTCCGAACACCACGAAGGAGGCCGCGATGCCGGGAGGCAGGCTCACTCAGCAGGAACGCCAGCAGATCGCACTGGGGCTGGCCGACGGCCTGGCCTACGCGGAGATCGCCCGGAACCTCGACCGTCCGACCTCGACGGTCACCCGCGAGGTCATGCGCAACGGCGGCCCCACCGCCTACCGCGCCGACGTGGCCCACCGGGCCACCGGGCACCGCGCCCAGCGCCGCAGGCAGCCCGCCCCCCGGGACCCGAACGCGACCCCGCAGCCCCACGGGCGCGACGCCGAGGCGGTGCGCGCGTACGAGGAGACGTTCACGACCGTCCTCATGCAGACCGGCGTGCCCACGATGATGGCCCGGGTGCTCTCCTGCCTGTGCACCACCGACTCCGGCAGCCTCACGGCGGCCGAACTCGTCCAGCGGCTCCAGGTGAGCCCGGCGTCCATCTCCAAGGCCATCGCCTTCCTGGAGGGCCAGGGCATGGTCCGGCGGGAGCGCGACGACAGCCGCCGCGAGCGCTACGTCGTCGACAACGACGTCTGGTACCAGTCGATGATGGCCAGCGCCCGCGGCACCGCCCACCTCGTCCGGACGGCGCGCGAGGGGGTCGCGGTCCTCGGCTCCGGCACCCCGGCGGGGGTCCGGCTGGAGAACATCGCCCGCTTCCTCGACTTCGTCTCCGAGAGCATCGCCCGTACCGCGGAGCAGGCCCGCGAGGTCCTCTACGCACAGCCCGAGCCCCCTGCCGAAGACGCCGGCGGCGGCACGGACTGAGGAGGCGCGGGCCGAGGCGGGGCGGCGGGAGGCGGACTCCGGCCGGCCGTCCCGGCGGCGGTCCGGCACGGGCTCAGAGCGGGCCGGCGAACGCGGCGGACACGTCGCCGAGTTCGCGCGAGTGCACGGTGAACGAGGCCGGGGCGAGGGCCGCCGCGTCGAGGACCGCGAGCACGGCCCGCACGGTCTCGGCCCGGGCCTCGCCCGGGATCTGGAGGGTCAGGCTCGCGGGGTCGCTCAGCGCCTCGCCGAGGAGCTCGGACGGGCCGGCGCCGAAGGCGGCGCCGGCCCGCGCGAGGGCGGCCGCGTCGGCGAAGCGCAGGCGGACGAGTCCGGCGGACGGATCGGGGCGGAGCTCCGGGGGCGGGACCACCGCCAGCCGGACCGGGTGGGTGGCGCTCAAGGCGCGACTCCTTCTGTGGCGGACGCCGGCCGCTGGCCGGGCCTCGATGACCGGTGGGCGTGCGCTTGAATGCGGCACGAAGGCACTTGGCCGTGATGCGGGCCCCTGGGAAGGTGGATAACCTGCCGGCCCGAGCTGTGCTTGCGGTGAAATCATGCTGCCCCGAGGCGGACCGGTGCAATCCGAATTCAGGCCGCCCTGCCGAACACGGCGGATTTCTTTTGCCGTCCGATGCGCATGGCCGCAGAAAAACGTCCTGTCAACAGGACGACGGGCCGCGGATGCCGTTTAGCGGCCCGCGATCGCCGCACCCCTCCACCGAATTGCCGGAAGCTGCCATGATCCGTTCCGGCGGTCTCGCCAGAACCCATCCCCGAGGGACGATCATTCACTCTCCACTCGCATGTGGATCGTGGACGGCTTGAATTGGAGTGGATTGATGAGCAGCAACCCGTTCGACGACGCCGACGGGCGTTTCTACGTCCTGGTGAACGAGGAGCGGCAGCACTCGCTGTGGCCCTCCTTCACCGAGGTGCCCGCCGGCTGGCAGGTCGTCTACGGCGAGGACAGCCGCGAGAAGTGCCTCACGTACGTGGAGGAGCACTGGACCGAGCTGACCCCGCGGAGCCTGCGCGACGCGGCATGAGGCGACGGCGGCGCAGCCGCCACGGGACGGGCCCCGGTGCTGCACGCGCAGCGCCGGGGCCCGTCCCGTGTCCGCCCGTGCCTCAGGCGGCCGAGGCCGCCGCCCCGGCGCCGGCCAGCTCCCGGCCGGTGCGCCGCAGCACGATCGAGTCGGCGATCTCGCCGCTGCGCACCGCGATGTTCGACAGCAGGGCCGAGGACAGGCCGTGGGTGTGCTCGGTGCCGCCCTGGACGTAGATCCCGCAGGTCAGGTCCGTGGCGGGGACCAGCCGGTAGTCGCGCTCCACCCGGTGCTTGCCCGCGCTGTCGCGCACGAAGTTCCGGTCGAACTCGCCGAGCAGGCGGGCCGGGTCCACGCCGTCGTAGCCGGTGGCGAACACCAGCGCGTCGACGGTGACCTCCTCGGTCCGGTTGCTGAGCAGCGAGCGCAGGACCACCTGCGTGCCCTCCTCGGTCCGGCTGACCTTCTCGACCCGGGTGAGGTTGCGGAAGTGCAGCCGCTTGGCGCCCCGCACCTGCTCCCCGTACGAGCGCTTGTAGAGGTCGCGGATGACGTCGCTGTCGACCACCGAGTAGTTGGTGTTGCGGTGGTAGCGCCAGAACGCGTCCCGGGCCTGCTCGGTGCCGAAGTAGTACTCGTCCACCGCGGCCGGGTCGAACACCTGGTTGGCGAAGGGGGTGTCGTCCGCGACGGTGTAGCCGTACGACGGGACCACCGCGGAGACCTGGGCGTGCGGCAGCTCGTCGTGGAAGTACCGGGTGATCTCCGCCGCGCTCTGGCCGGCGCCGACCACCATCACGTTCCGGAGCTCCTGCGGGTCGCGCGCCTTGTACCTGGCCAGGAACTCCGAGCTGTGCCAGATCTGCTCGTCGCCCGTCACGCCCTCCGGCAGGCGCGGCACCAGGCCGGTGGAGATGGCCACGTTCCGCGCGGCGACCGTGGTGACGGTGCCGTCGGCCTCGCGGACCTCGACCTCCAGCAGGTCGGCGGTGCGGGAGCCGGGCTCGGTGACGGGCCGGATCGCGGTGACCTCGGCCCCGTAGGTGACCAGGTCGTCGAGGCCGGCGGCCGCCCACTCCAGGTACTGGTGGAACTCCTGCCGGGTCGGGAAGAAGTCCTGGTTGTTCACGAACTGCACGAGCCGGTCCTGGGCGTGCAGGTACGAGATGAAGCTGAACCGGGACAGAGGATTGCGGAAGGTCGCCAGGTCCTTGAGGAACGAGATCTGCATGGTCGTCTCCGGCAGCAGCATGTTCCGGTGCCAGCCGAAGGAGGGCTGCCGCTCGAAGAAGTGGGACGTGACCGGGGTCCCCGGGGTGCTCGTCCCGTGCTCTTCCAAGGCGATGGCGAGCGACATGTTGGACGGGCCGAACCCGATTCCCACGACGTCGTAGATCTCCTGGCTGCGCCTACCCGTAATGCCCATGGAAGTTTTTCCCCGCTTTCGTGTGGAACTCGGGCGGCGGCCCGAGAAGGCCGTTCTCGGTGTTCTTTCGAAGGGTGCCTCAAACCTACTTGAGGAGTGCCTGAGCGGAGTTTGAGGACAGCTTGATCCGCTCGATATCGGAAAGGATTGTCCCGGCGGAGGGGCAGGGGTATGGTCGGCGTTGATTTCCAGAATCTCCGGGTGGTGCCGTCGACGCCTCGGCTGTCCGGTGTCCCGATGTCCGGAGCGAAACCAGCGGTCATTTCCTGGGCAGTGCCGGCCGTTCCCGTCCCTGTGGATCCGTGCCGGGCCGTGCCCTGAGACCATTGCCGAAAGGGTGTATCCGGATGTTCGTGCCCGGCTTTTACCGCGAGCCCGACAGCTCGTGGATGGTGGACCTGATCCAGGGCAATCCCCTGGCGCTCGCCGTGGCCAACGGCAGCCCCGAGGACGGCCCGTTCGCCACCCACCTGCCGGTCATCTTCGACCCCGAGACCTCCGCCGACTGGTCCGGCGACCTGCCCGGGGCCACGCTGCTCGGGCACATGAACCGGGCGAACCCGCACTGGGAGGCGCTCCGGGACGGCGGGGTCCTGCTGCTGACCTTCACCGGCCCGCACTCGTACGTCTCTCCGACCGTGTACGAGAAGACCCCGGCCGCGCCCACGTGGAACTTCACGTCGGTGCACGTCCGGGGTGTGATCGAGAAGATCGAGACCATCGAGGAGACGCTGGGCGTGGTGCAGGCCACCGTGCGCGCCTTCGAGGGCCGGCACGGCAACGGCTGGGACATGACCGAGTCCCTGGACTACTTCCGCCAGATCGTGCCCGCGGTGGGCGCTTTCAGGTTCCGGGTGACCGGCGCCGAGGGCATGTTCAAGCTCAGCCAGGAGCAGCCGTGCGAGGTGCGCGAGCGGGTGCGCGAGTCGTTCGGGCAGAGCGAGTGCACGTACAAGCGCGAGACCGCGGGGCTGATGAGCCGGCTGCCGTGACCCGGCTGCCGGGGCCCCGCGAGGCCCCGGCAACCCGGCGGGGTGCACCGGGCTCAGGCGCTGAGGGCCGCCGGTGGCTCCTCCTCGCCGCGGGCGTCCTCCAAGGCGCTGGCCGCCGCCCGGTCCAGGGTGGCCGTCACCCACTGCTCGAAGTCGAGGCCCAGCTGCTCCGCGGCCTCGTGCCACCGCGCGACCTGCGCGCCGGGCAGGGTCAGGAGGCGGCTGGGGCCGCCGGCCGGGGTGCGCGGGGGCTCGCTGCCCCGGCGCGCCTCGCGGATCGCGCCGCGCAGCTGCTTGGTGGTCCACTGCCGCTGCTCGGCCCGGTCCAGCCAGAGCTCCTGCTCCTCGACGGGCATGGAGGCCAGCTCGGCGTGGTGCTGGAAGCTCAGGGCCGGCCGGCGCCGGGTGAGGCCGAACCGGCGCGAGACCCAGGCGTAGTTGCGCAGCGTCTGGTACGAGAGGCCGACGGCCCGGATCCCGCGCTGGTAGCGGTCGGTGTAGTGGTCCTTGCCGTAGACGAGCCAGTCGCCGAGCCACCACGCGGAGGAGTCGAGGATGTCGGCGAGCTGGCGCCCGGCCCGCTCCCACTCGTCGTAGGCCATGCCGGTGGGCATCTGGAGGCCCACCTTGGTCGTGAGCACCTGGTGGCGGCGCGGCGCGGCGGCCGCGGGGCGCGGCTGCCGGGTCGGGGGCTGCGGGAGAGCCGCTGCCGGGCTGCCCTGCGGGCCCGGGGTGAGACCGGCCTGACGCGCCATCATGCCTCCAGGGGAAGGGTGTACGTAATCGGCCAGAACTCTCGCGGTGCGGGCTGGAGCGGCGGCGGAGCGTCGTTCGAACGCCGTGCGGAAGGCCTCTTCCTGTCCCGCCGACGGGACAACGCACGACTTCCGGCCGGACGGAGTGCATGCTGAATCCCGTCCGGAATTCGGTATGTTTTTCTCACCGGAAGCGATGGGGGCCCGACGGCCTCGCATTCCGGTGGATCCGATGCGTCCGACGAACCCCCGAGGCTGCACACTCGTCCCTCCGGGCGTGTGGCAGGCCGGTTTCCGGACCTTCCTGCGGGCGTGGACGCCACGGCAGGCGCACGATTTCTCCGACACGAGCCCGAGCGGGATGCCGGGCACCGGCCGCGCCGGCCCCTGCGCGCCGCAGCACCGCGAGCCCCGTCCCCCGTGCCGCCCGCCCCCCGGGTGCGCGCACGGCCCGGGCAGGCACCTCTTCTTCCCCGGCGGGCGGACCTACCGCCGGGACGAGCAGTACGACAACAGCCCACGCACGGACGAATTTCAGGAGCGAAGCAATGACCATGCGGAAGAGAACCCGGTCGGCCCTCGTCGCACTGGCGGCATTCGCGATCACGGCCGGTGTGGTGGCGGGCCCCGCGGGCGCGACCACCCTTCCGGTGGGAGACCACACGGCCACGCAGAAGGCGATCGACACGGCCATCGCCGGCGGCATCCCCGGCATCACCGCCGAGGCGCGCGACGCCGACGGGACCTGGCGGACGGCCGCGGGCGTGGGCAACCGGGAGACCGGCGCCCCGCGCGGCAAGTTCGACCGCTTCCGCACGGGTGCCATCACCAGCACCTTCGTGGCGACGATCATCCTCCAGATGGAGTCGGAGAAGAAGCTCAGCCTCGACGACACCGTGGAGCGCTTCCTGCCCGGCCTGGTGCAGGGCAACGGCAACGACGGCAGCAAGATCACCGTACGCCAGCTCCTCAACCACACCAGCGGCCTGGCCGACTACTTCGCGGACGCCGACTACGTCTCCACGTACGTCCTGGGCGACGGCTACCTCCAGCACCGCTACGAGACCATGCCGCACACCAAGCGCGTCGAGGTGGCCGTCTCGCACGCCCCGGTGTTCGCGCCCGGCACCCGCCACTCGTTCTCCAACACCAACGACGTGCTGGCCGCCCTGATCGTCGAGAAGGCCGGCGGCCGCCGCTACGAGGACGAGGTCCGCAAGCGCATCATCGAGCCGCTGGGCCTCTCGGCGACCTCCACCGCCGGCAACGGCACCACGCTGCCCGGGCCGAGCAGCCGCGGCTACTCCAAGCTCTTCTTCCAGACGCAGCCGGACCGGATCGACGACGTCACCGAGGTCAACGGCTCGCAGACCTGGGGCAACGGGGACATCATCTCGTCCACCAGCGACCTGAACCGGTTCTTCGCGGCCCTGCTGCGCGGGCAGCTGCTCTCGCCCGCCCAGCTCGCCAAGATGAAGACCACCGTGGTCAACCCCGACTTCCCGATCTCGGCCTACGGCCTGGGCCTGGAGAAGCTGACCCTGGGCTGCGGCACCACCGTCTGGTACCGCGACGGCGGCACCGTGGGCTGGATGTCCCTGGTCGCCCTCACCGACGACGCCCGCCACCAGCTCACCTTCAACTACAACAGCGACTGGCGGGCGGACGACCTCCTCGCCATCCTGAGCGCCGAATTCTGCACCACGCCGTAAGGCACCCGCCGGGGCGGGCAGGACAGGGCCCGGGCCGGCGCGCGATCGACATGTCCGTCAACGGGGAGGGTTTATGACAGTGCGAGCAGCCGTGGCAGGAGCGAGTGGTTACGCGGGAGGTGAGCTCCTGCGCCTGCTCCTGTCCCACCCGGAGGTGGAGATCGGCGCCCTGACCGCGCACTCCAGCGCGGGGCAGCGCCTGGGCGCGCTGCAGCCGCACCTGGCCCCGCTCGCGGACCGGGTGCTGGAGCCGACCACGGCCGAGGTGCTGGCCGGCCGGGGCCGGCGGCACGATGTGGTCTTCCTGGCGCTGCCGCACGGGCAGTCGGCCGCCGTCGCCGAGCAGTTGGGCGAGGAGGTCCTCGTCGTCGACATGGGGGCGGACTTCCGGTTGGCGGACGCCGCCGACTGGGAGGCGTTCTACGGCTCCCCCCACGCCGGCACCTGGCCCTACGGCCTGCCCGAACTGCCCGGTGCCCGCGCCGCGCTGGCGGGCACCCGGCGGATCGCGGTCCCCGGCTGCTACCCGACGGCCGCCACCCTCGCGCTGTTCCCCGCGTACGCCCACGGCCTGGCCGAGCCGGAGGCGGTGATCGTCGCCGCCTCCGGCACCTCGGGCGCCGGGAAGGCGCTCAAGCCGCACCTGCTGGGTTCCGAGGTGATGGGCTCGATGAGCCCGTACGGGGTCGGCGGGGGGCACCGGCACACCCCCGAGATGGTCCAGAACCTGTCCGCGGCGGCCGGCACCCGGGTCTCGGTGTCCTTCACCCCGACGCTGGCGCCGATGTCCCGCGGGATCCTCGCCACCTGCTCCGCCAAGGCCCGGCCCGGGACCACGGCCGAGTCGGTGCGCGCCGCGTACGAGAAGGCCTACGCCGACGAGCCGTTCGTCCGCCTGCTGCCCGAGGGGCAGTGGCCGGCCACGGCGTCCGTCCACGGTTCCAACGCCGTTCAGGTGCAGGTCGCGTACGACGCGGCCGCGGGCCGGATCATCGCCATCAGCGCCATCGACAACCTCGCCAAGGGCACGGCCGGCGGCGCGGTGCAGAGCATGAACATCGCCCTCGGGCTGCCCGAGGCGACGGGACTTTCCACGATCGGAGTCGCCCCATGAGCGCACGCGCAGCCGCCGGGACGCCGACCACGACGATTGCCGCACCGGCGCGCCGCGCGGGCGGAGAAGCCACCGAGGAGACACAGTGAGCGTCACGGCCGCACAGGGATTCACGGCTGCGGGCATCGCCGCCGGCATCAAGCAGAACGGCAACCCGGACCTGGCCCTCGTGGTCAACCACGGGCCGCGCCACGCCGCCGCGGGCGTCTTCACCTCCAACCGCGTGCAGGCCGCCCCCGTCCAGTGGTCCCGCCAGGTCCTCTCCGACGGCTCGGTCCGCGCCGTCGTGCTCAACTCCGGCGGGGCCAACGCCTGCACCGGGCCGCAGGGCGTCAACGACACGTACGACACCGCCGCGAAGACCGCCGGGCTGCTCGGCCTGGAGCCGGAGGACGTCGCGGTCTGCTCCACCGGGCTCATCGGGGTGCTGCTGCCCATGGACCGGATCCTGTCCGGGATCGAGACCGCGGCCGCCGGGCTCTCCGGGGCGGGCGGCGAGGACGCGGCCATCGCCATCAAGACCACCGACTCCGTGCACAAGACGGCCGCCGTCACCCGCGGCCCGTGGACGGTCGGCGGCATGGCCAAGGGCGCGGGCATGCTCGCCCCGGCCCTCGCCACCATGCTCGTCGTCCTCACCACCGACGCCGACGTGGACGCGGCCGGCCTCGACCGGGCGCTGCGGGACGCCACCCGCACCACCTTCGACCGGGTGGACTCCGACGGCTGCATGTCCACCAACGACACCGTGCTGCTGCTCTCCTCCGGCGCCTCCGGGGTCACCCCGGACGCGGCCGAGTTCGCCGAGGCCGTCCGCGAGGTCTGCGCCGACCTGGCCCGGCAGCTGATCGGCGACGCCGAGGGAGCCAGCAAGGAGATCCGCATCGAGGTGGTGGGCGGCGCGAGCGAGGAGGACGCCGTCGAGGTCGGGCGGTCCATCGCCCGCAACAACCTCCTCAAGTGCGCCATCCACGGCGAGGACCCCAACTGGGGCCGCGTCCTGTCCGCCATCGGCACCACGAAGGCGGCCTTCGAGCCCGACGGGCTGCACGTGGCCATCAACGGGGTCTGGGTCTGCAAGAACGGCTCGGTCGGCGAGGACCGCGCCCTGGTGGACATGACCGGCCGCGAGGTCGGGATCACCGTGGACCTCGCCTCGGGCCCGCACTCCGCCGTCATCTGGGCCAACGACCTCACCGCCGAGTACGTACACGAGAACAGCGAGTACGCGTCATGAGCGCCTCACCCTCTCCGCAACGCACCTCCCGGCCCGCCGGGTCCGCCGGCTCCGGCGGGCACGCCGCACTGGCCAAGGCCCACGCCCTCGTCGACGCCCTGCCGTGGCTGGCCCGCCACCGCGGCAAGACCGTCGTCATCAAGTTCGGCGGCAACGCGATGGTCGACGACGACCTGAAGGCGGCGTTCGCCGAGGACGTGCTCTTCCTGCGGCACGCCGGCCTCCACCCCGTCGTCGTCCACGGCGGCGGCCCGCAGATCAGCGCCCAGCTCCGGCGCATGGGCCTCGCCTCCCGCTTCGAGGGCGGCCTGCGGGTCACCACCGACGAGACCATGGACGTCGTGCGCATGGTCCTCGCCGGGCAGGTCCAGCGCGAGCTGGTCGGACTCCTCAACCAGCACGGCCCGCACGCGGTGGGCATGACGGGCGAGGACGCCCGCCTGCTGACCGCGGCCAAGCGCTACGCCGAGGTGGACGGCGAGCCCGTGGACATCGGCCGGGTCGGGGACGTCACCCACGTCGACGCCGAGGTGGTCCGGGACCTCATCGACCGCGGGCGGATCCCCGTCATCTCCTCCATCGCCCGGCCCGACGACGCCAAGGACGCGGCCGCGGGCGGCGTGCTCAACGTCAACGCGGACACCGCGGCCGCCGCCGTCGCCGCCGCACTCGGCGCCGAGGCGCTGGTCATCCTCACCGACGTCGAGGGCCTGTACGCGGACTGGCCGCACAGCGACGAGGTGATCTCCCGGATCACCGCCGGCGAGCTGGCGGAACTGCTGCCCGGGCTGGCCTCCGGGATGATCCCCAAGATGGAGGGCTGCCTGCACGCCGTGACCCACGGGGTGCGCAGCGCCCGCGTCGTCGACGGCCGGGTCAAGCACTCCGTCCTGCTGCAGATCTTCGACGAGGACGGCATCGGCACGGTGGTCGTGCCGGACGAGGACGCGAGCTTTGAAGGAGCGAGGGCATGAACGACGGGGCGGACACCTCCGGGGCGGACAACGCGGCGCTCACCCGCCGCTGGCAGGGCGTCATGATGGACAACTTCGGCACCCCCCGGCTGCCGCTGGTCCGCGGTGAGGGCACCCGCGTCTGGGACGCCGAGGGCAACGAGTACCTCGACTTCGTCGGCGGCATCGCGGTCAACTCCCTCGGGCACGCGCACCCCGCCTTCGTACGGGCCGTCTCCGAGCAGGTCGCCTCCCTCGGACACGTCTCCAACCTGTTCACCGCCGAACCCACCGTCCGCCTCGCCGAGCGCCTGCTCCGGCTCGCCGGGCGCCGCGGCCGCGTCTACTTCTCCAACTCCGGCGCCGAGGCCAACGAGGCCGCGTTCAAGATGGGCCGGCTCACCGGCCGCCCCCACATGGTCTCGGCCGTCGGCGGCTTCCACGGCCGCACCATGGGCGCCCTGGCCCTGACCGGCCAGCCCGCCAAGCAGCGCGCCTTCCACCCGCTGCCCGGCGGGGTCACCCACGTGCCGTACGGGGACGCGGAGGCGCTGCGCGCCGCCGTCACCCCGCAGACCGCGCTGGTGGTGCTGGAGCCCGTACAGGGCGAGAACGGCGTGGTCGTCCCGCCCGCGGGCTACCTCAAGGCCGCCCGCGAGATCACCCGGGCCACCGGCACCCTGCTCGTCCTCGACGAGATCCAGACCGGCATCGGGCGCACCGGCCACTGGTTCGCCGCCCAGGCCGAGGGCGTCGAGGCCGATGTGGTCACCCTCGCCAAGGGGCTCGGCGGCGGACTGCCCATCGGGGCCACCCTCGCCTTCGGCGCGGCCGCGGACCTGCTCACCCCCGGCGCGCACGGCTCGACCTTCAGCGGCAACCCCGTGGTGTGCGCGGGGGCCCTCGCGGTCCTCGACACCATCGAGCGGACCGGCCTCCTCGACCGGGTGGCCCGGGCCGGGGACCGGCTGCGGCGCGGGGTGGAGGGCATGGACCACCCGCTGGTCCGCGGGGTCCGCGGGGCCGGCCTGCTGCTGGGCGTCGAGCTCGACGGCCCGTTCTCGGCGCGGGTGCAGCAGGCCGCCCAGGACCGCGGGCTGCTCGTCAACGCGGTGATGCCGGAGGTGATCCGGCTGGCCCCGCCGCTGATCGTGTCGGACCGCGAGGTGGACCTCTTCCTCGACCGCTTCCGGTCCGCCCTGACCGAGGTGCTCAACGAGGCGCTGCTGCCGGCCTGACCGGCACGCGGGGCACCGCTCACCCGGGCGCGGCACCGGCCGGCACCAGCCGGTCGGTGCGCGCCGTCAGTTCGTTGAAGCGGCGCAGCAGCCGGTCCTGCTCCTGCTGGAGCCGCTCGATGCGGCGGTGCAGGCGGGCCATCTCCTCGCCCAGCGGGTGCGCCGCCCCGCCGGCCGCGGCCTCCCGGGCCGGGGCCGCAGCGGGGGCGCGGGCGGGTTCCGGTGCCGGAGCGCGCGCGGGTTCCGCCGCCGGCACCGCCGCCCGCCCCGGCAGCCGCGCCGCCGCGGCGAGGGACGGGTCGTGGTGCAGGATCGCCTCCATCAGCCCGCGCAGCGCGGGCCCCGGCTCCACACCGAACTCGTGCACCATCCGGGTGCGCGCCCGCTCGTACACGCCGAGCGCCTCCGCCTGCCGCCCGCACCGGTAGAAGGCGACCATCAGCAGGTCGTAGAACCGCTCCCGCATCGGGTGGTCGGTCGTCAGCTCGACCAGCTCGCTGATGATCTCGCAGTGCCGTCCCGTGCGCAGGTACGCGTCGTAGAGCATCTCCAGCGCGGTCAGCCGGTGCTCCTCCAGCTGGGCCGCCTTGCCCGCGCAGATGTCGCCCAGCACGCTGCCCTCCAGGGCCGCCCCCCGCCACAGCGACAGCGCCCGGCGCAGCAGTTCGCCGGCCTGCTCCGGGTCCCCGGGCAGCAGCCGCCGGGCCTCCTCGGCCAGGTGCTGGAAGCGTCCGGCGTCGGTCTCCACCGGGGCGAGCTGCAGGGTGTAGCCGCGGGAGGTGGTCACGATCCGCGGCTGCCCGGCGGCGGGCTGCGGGGGCCCCGCGCGGCGGTCCCCCTCCAGCCCGGCCAGCAGCCGGCGCAGCCGGGCCACGTGCACCTGGAGCGCGTTGTCCGCGTGCGCGGGCGGGTGCTCGCCCCACAGCTCGTCGATGAGCCGCTGCGCCGAGACGTTGTGCCCGGCCTTCACCACCAGCGCGCCCAGCAGGGCACGCTGTTTGGCTCCGGTGGGCAGCACCCGCAGCCCGGTCTGCTCGTCCTGGACTTCCACGAGTCCGAGAATGCGGAACTGCATCTCTTCCCCTCACGCAGGCTGGCATCTCAGTCGGTTGCAGGCGCCGGGCGGCGGCGCACCGGCCCGCCGTGCCCCGGCGGTCCGCCGGAGGTTCAGGAGGGGCGCACCGCGGCCGCCGCGTCGAGCGCCGCGGCCGCGTCCCGGGCGATCTGCCGCAGCACCGGCCCGCTGTCCTCCGCGAAGTAGAAGTGGCCGCCCTCGAAGACCCGTACGCCCATGAAGCGCTCGGTGTACGGGGCCCAGCCCGCCATCCGCTGCGGCGAGGCCGCGTGGTCCTCGGCGCCGGCGTACGCGGACAGGGCCACGGGCAGCGGGGCCGCGTCGGGGTCGGGCCGCCAGTTCTCCACCAGGCTGAGGTCGGCCCGGATCACCGGCTCGAACACGGACCACAGGTCGGGGTCGTCGAAGACCTCGTCGGGGGTGCCGCCGAGCAGCTTCAGCCGCGTCCGCAGCTGGGCCTCGGGCAGCTGGTGGTAGGGGCTCCGCGGCCCGGTGAGCTGCGGAGGGGTGCGCGCGGACACGCCGATCCACACCGGCAGCGGCAGGCCCCGGCCGATGATCCGCCGGGTGATCTCGTACGTCACCAGGGCGCCCATGCTGTGCCCGAAGAAGGCGTACGGGCAGGTCAGATCGGGCTCGATGGTGCCCAGCAGGAACTCGGCGAGCCGGCCCGCCTCCGCGATCTGCGGCTGGTCGAAGAGGAGCCCGTGGCCCGGGGCGTCGAGCAGCCGCACGTCCCAGGTCTCCGGCAGCCCGTCCGGCCAGCCGCGGTAGGGAAGGTGCGAGCCCCCCGCGTGGTGCAGGACGAACAGGCGCAGGTCGGGTCGTGTGCTGTCCATCTCTCTCCCTCGGATCCGGTCGTGCCGTCCTCGGACCATAGAACGGCGCGAGCCCGCCCGGGAGCGGGCACCGGCCGGGCTCCGGCGGCGCTGTGGCGGTCCTCCAGCGCTCCTCCGGCGGCCCACCAGCGGACCGGCACCGGACCGGCACCGGACAGGGCCCGGACAGGGCCCGGACGGGGGGCCGGGAGGCCGTGCGCGCCGGGGCGGTGGCCGGAAATCCCACCCCCGGCTGTGGCGGGGCGCGGGCGGTCCTCCAGCGGCTCTCGACCGAGACCCCGATACCCGCTCTGACGAGGGATTTTGGGCGGAGCGGGCGGGTCCGGAACGGGTCGCCCGCAGCCGCCGTCCGCCCCTTCGAGTGGATCTTGACCATGTCTCAAAAGGTGCGTGCCTACAGTGGGCGGCGGGTCGGCCACCAGCAGAGGTCAGCCAAGCCCGGACGACAACCGGCCCGGCCCAGAAGGCCAGGGTCCCGCACCTCCGCTCGAACCGGAGTGGACGGCGGTCGGGCCGATCGGCTGCCGTGCGTTCGCATCCCAGGAATGCGAGGCAGCCGGTCTCCCGGGAACCCGGTGCGGTGCGGAGCGTCCCGCCGGGATGGCCGGCGGCACGTCTGCCGGGCGACATCCCATTACCGAGTCACGCCATGACAGTTAAGGACGGTGCCCGTTGAGCACGAACCCCTTCGATGACGAGAACGGCCGCTTCTACGTGGTGGTCAACGACGAGGAGCAGCACTCGCTGTGGCCGGCGTTCGCCGAGGTTCCCGCCGGCTGGCGCGTGGCCTTCGGCGAGGCCGCCAAGGCCGAGTGCCTCCAGTACGTCGAGCAGAACTGGACGGACCTGCGTCCCAAGAGCCTGCGCGAGGCCATGGCGGGCTGAAACCCGTACGCACGGCAGTGACCGCCGCCGGGGGGCCCGGTCGAGCGATCGGTGTACGCCCGGGCACACACACTGAGTTGGGGGATGAAGTCGTGAGCGGCGCTGTCAGGACCGCGAGCAGCAAGGCGAGGCCGGCGGGGGCCGGCGGTGAGGCCGTGCAGAGCGCTGCGGTCCTGTCCTTCGTGGGGCCACAGGCCAAGGTGCAGAAGTCGGGGATGGTCCTCCCCGACAACCTCCCCGAGCGCTCCTGGGAGCAGATCGGGACCAACCTCCGGGAGCTCGCGAACTCCTCGGTGTGGTGGCTCGCCGACTGGGTCAACTACGGCGAGGCCACCTACGGGTGGCGGCGGTACAAGGAGGCGATCGAGCGCACCGGGCTCGACTACCAGACCCTGCGCAACTACGCGTGGGTGGCCCGGCGCTTCGAGCACCACCGCCGGCGGGACACCCTCAGCTTCGCCCACCACGCCGAGGTGGCCCGCCTGGCGCCGCCGGAGCAGGACTACTGGCTGCGCAAGGCGGAGCAGCAGAAGTGGTCGCGCAACGAACTCCGCCGGTCGGTCCGCGCCAGCCTGGCCGTGCAGAACGACACCGCCGAGGTGCCCCCGGGCGGCGCCGGCGAGAAGCAGGAGGTGCCCCGGCTGACCGCACCGGCGGCCGCGGACCAGCGCGGCCGGCAGGTCACCACCCTCACCATCGAGCTGTCCGCCGGCCAGCTGGACCACCTCTCGAAGACGGCGGCCGCGCACGGCCTGCCCGTCGACAAGTGGGTGGCGCAGGTGCTCGAAAGCGCCGACCGCAAGACCGCCTAGGGGCGCACCGCCCGCACGCGCCGGCGCCCTGCCCGCCCGGGCGGTGCGCCGACGCCTCGTCCGACCGGACACCTCTCACATCGGAGTCAGTTGATGATCCTTCAGGGAAAGCGGGTTGCCCTGCCCGCGGCGCCCGTCGTCCACAAGCGGTTCGAGGAGAACGTCGCGGCCGCCCCCGACGCGGTCGCCGTCCACTGGGCCGGCCGCGAGCTCACGTACGCGGAGCTGGACGTGAAGGCGAACCGCTTCGCGCAGTACCTCGCCGCGCGCGGCCTGGGCCGGGGCGCGAAGGTCGGCGTCTGCCTCGACTACTCGATCGACCTGCTCGTCGCCATCCTCGGCACGCTGAAGGCCGGCGCGGCCTACGTGCCCTTCGACCCGGCGTACCCCTCGGCGCGGCTCCAGCTGCTCCTGGGCCAGGTGCCCGACCTCGCGCTGATCGTGGCCTCCCCGGCCACCGCCGCGATGGTCGAGACCGCGGAGGCCGACGTCGTCGACCTGGAGCAGCTGGCCGGGGAGCTGGCCGCACTGCCCGCCACCGCCCCCGAGGTCACCGTCACCGGCGACGACATCTGCTACGCGGTCTTCACCTCCGGCTCCACCGGCACCCCGAAGCTGACCGCCGTGCGGCACGAGGGCTGGTTCAACCTGATGAACTGGCTGACCCTCGAGTACGGCCTGCACAGCGGGTCCAACCACCTCGTCGTCAGCGCGTTCGGCTTCGACCTCTCCCAGCGCAGCCTGATGACCCCGCTGTTCTGCGGCGCCACCCAGAACCTCATGGCCACCCGCAACTTCGACGCGATGATGGCCTACCGCATGCTGGCCGACCGCGACATCCGCGTGGTGCACTGCGCCTCCAGCACCCTCTACCTGCTCGTGGACTGGGAGAAGGCCCGCGGCGGAGACAACCTCACCCGCCTGGACTACGTCCTCTTCGGCGGCGAGGCCCTCAAGGTCGAGCGGCTCCTCGAATGGCAGCAGCGCGAGGGCAACACCTGCACCCTCCTGCACCAGTACGGGGTCGCCGAGTGCACGGACGTCGCCACGTCCTACGACCTCGGCGCGTACCGGGCCGGGGAGCACCCCGTCCCGCCGGTCGGCCTCCCGGCGTACAACACCGACATCCACCTCCTCGACGAGAACCTGAACCAGGTCGCGCCGGGGGAGCAGGGCGAGATCTGCATCGCCGGGTCCAGCGTCGGCGCCGGCTACCTCAACAACGGTCCCGAGAACGCCAAGTTCACGACGATCGAGGTGGACGGGCAGCCGCTGCGCGTCTACCGCACCGGTGACCGCGGGCACGTGAACGAGGCCGGCGAGCTCGTCGTCCTCGGCCGGATCGACGCCCAGGTGAAGGTGCGCGGCATGCGCATCGACCCCACCGACATCGAGCGCGCGCTCGCCCGCCTGTCCGGGGTCCGCGAGGCCGCCGTGGCCATCGCGTACACCGAGGCCGGCGAGGCCGAGCTGATCGCCTTCACCGTCCCGGCGGGTGCCGACCTCGCCGAGGACGCCCTGCGCAGCGGCCTCCTGGAGACCCTGCCCCGCAACATGGTGCCCGCCCGCTTCGTGAACGTCCCGCGGCTCCCGCTGAGCCCGCACGGGAAGGTCGACCGCGTCGCGCTGCTCGACGCCCACCGGGACGCGTACGCCGCCGCAGGCGCGGCCGCCTGACCGGCGCATTTCTTCGAACACCAACGAGAGAGCTGTGATGATTTCCGACAGTGTGCTCGCCATCTGGCGCCGGGAACTCAAGGTCGACGACATTTCGCTTGACGACGATTTCTTCGCCCTCGGCGGCCAGTCCCTGATCATGGTCAACATCCAGGGCGCCTTCCTGGACGAGCTGGGCGTCGAAGTCCCGATGGACCAGATGTTCCTCAACCCCACGGTCGCGTCGATCTCGGCGTACATCGAATCCCTGCGCGCGGCGGTCTGACGGCCCGTCCGCCCTGGTCAGGGACCCGCCGTGTCTCGCCGGCGAGACACGGCGGGGTACCGCACGGCCCCGGCCGCACGGCCCCGCGCCGGGTCTGTTCATCCGGCGGGCGAGGGTCGATAGCATCGAATTCACGCTCCACGGCGGCATTTCCGCACGCCGTGTCGAATGCCCCCTTCCTTTTCCATGACTCATCCGGTTGCGGCTGCGTTGAGGCAAAAACCAACTGTCAAGAAAGGCGTTGGCGCCATGTACGACGTGATTGTCATCGGTGCCCGTTGTGCGGGTTCGCCGACGGCCATGCTCTTCGCGCGGCAGGGATACCGTGTCCTCCTCCTGGAGAAGGCGCGCTTCCCGCAGGACACCCTGTCCTCGCACTACCTCCACATGCAGGGCGTGTCGCTGCTCAACCGCTGGGGGCTGCTCGACAAGCTGCGCGACGCGGGCTGCAAGCCGATCACCAAGCAGGTGTACGAGGGCCCCGGCGTCCGCATCGAGGGCTTCTCCCTCCCGATGGACGGCATCACCGAGACGTTCGCCCCGCGGCGCTACGTCCTCGACCCGATCCTCGCGGAAGGCGCCGTCGAGGCCGGCGTCGAGTTCCGCGAGGGCTGCGCGGTCAACGACCTGCTGTGGGAGGACGACAAGGTCGTCGGCGTCCGCTACACCACGCCCGGCGGGGGCGAGGCGACCGACCGGGCCCGCCTGGTCATCGGCGCCGACGGCATGCGCTCGCTCGTGGCCCGCAAGACCGGTGCCGAGAACGTCATCGAGCACCCGCGCCTGACCTGCACGTACTACAGCTACTGGGCCGGCGTGCCGTCGGACTTCGAGCTGTACGAGCAGCCGGGCCACTGGATCGGCGTCATCCCGACCAACAACGACCTCACGCTGCTCATGGCCTACTTCCCGCAGGCCGACTTCGGCAGCGTCCGCAAGGCCGTGGAGCCCGCCTACCTCGACGCCTTCCGCACCACCTCGCCCCAGCTGTGGGAGCGGATGCAGGAGGGCGAGCGCGTGGAGCAGCTCTACGGCACCGGCCACCAGGACAACTACTTCCGCAAGGCGTTCGGCCCCGGCTGGGCGCTGGTCGGCGACGCGGTCAACCACAAGGACTCGATCACCGCCCGCGGCATCACCGAGGCCTTCGTCCAGGCCCAGAACCTCACCGACTTCATCGGCGACGGCCTGCACGACGACGCGAAGCTCCAGACGGCCCTGCGCCGCTACGAGGAGGAGCTGGGCAACGAGGCCCTGCACCACTACCAGGGCGCGCTCAACGTCGCCGAGCTCAAGCCCGCGGGCCGCGTCGACATGCTGAAGAAGCTGGTCGGCCACCAGGAGCACATCGACCGCTACTTCTCGACCCTCTCGGGCGCGTGCTCCATCGACGACTTCTACAACGACGAACTCCTGACCCTGCTCGACCAGGGCTGAGACCCGACCCCCCTGCCTGCTCACTGGTTTTGCCGATTTTGGAGACACAATGATTCCGTTGTCGTTCGCGCAGCGCCGACTGTGGTTCGTGGACCGGTTCGAAGGCCCTTCGCCGACCTACAATGGTTCTTTTTCCCTGCGGCTGACCGGTGAGCTGGACTCGGGGGCGCTGGAGACCGCGTTCCGCGACGTCACCGAGCGGCACGAGGTCCTCCGCACGGTCATCGTCGAGGACGAGAACGGCGTCCCGTACCAGCAGGTGCGGGAGCCGGACGAGAAGCCCATCGAACTGCGGATCCTCGAGGTCGCGCCGGAGGACCGCTTCGCCGCCGTCGACCGCGCCGCCAAGGAAACGTTCGACATGGCCGCCGACGCGCCGATCCGCGCCACCCTGGTGCGGACCGGCCCGCTCGACCACACCCTCGTCATCGTCGTGCACCACATCGCGCTCGACGGCGAGTCCCTCGGCCCGCTGCTGCGCGACCTCACCGAGGCGTACGCGGCCCGCCGCGACGGACAGGCCCCCGTGTGGGAGCCGCTGCCCGTCCAGTACGCCGACTACACGCTGTGGCAGCAGGACGTGCTCGGCGACGAGAACGACCCGGACAGCCTGGCGGCCCGTCAGCTCGCCTACTGGCGCGAGGCCCTCGCCGACATGGCGCAGCCGCTGGCCCTGCCCACGGACCGGCCGCGCCCGCAGCGCACCAGCTCCGACGGCGGCCTGGTCCAGTTCCCGATCGCGCCCGAGCTGCTCGCCAAGGTGGAGAAGCTGGCCGCCGAGCAGGACATCACCGTCTCCATGGTCATGCAGTCGGCGCTGGCGGTGCTCCTGCACCACCTCGGCTGCGGCGACGACGTGCCGCTCGGCGCGCCGATCGCGGGCCGCACCGACGAGGAGCTGCGCGACCTCGTCGGCTTCTTCGTCAACACCTGGGTGCTGCGCGTCGACCTGTCCGGCAACCCCACCTTCCGCGAGCTGCTGGACCGGGTGCGCGACCGCGCGCTCGCCGCGTACGACAACCAGGACATGCCCTTCGAGCGGCTCGTGGAGCTGCTCAACCCGGACCGGTCCATCGCGTACCACCCGTTCTTCCAGGTGATGCTGGCCTGGCAGGAGCCCGTGGGCGTCCTGGAGTTCGCGGGACTCGGCGTCGAGAGCGAGACGCTGGAGACCGGGACGGCCAAGTTCGACCTGTTCTTCAACATGATCCCGAACGAGACCGGCGGGGCCGGCGTCCGCCTGGAGTACGCCACCGACCTGTTCGACCAGGGCACGATCGAGACCCTCGCCGACCGCTTCGTGCGGGTGCTGGACCAGCTCGCCGCCGACGCGGGCCGCCACGTCGGCGGGATCAACGTGCTCGACGGGGCCGAGCAGCAGCTGCTGCTGAACGCCTTCAACGACACCGCCACCGCAACCCCCGCGCTGACCGTCCCCGAGCTGTTCGAGGCCCAGGCGGCCCGCACCCCGGACGCCCCGGCCCTCGTCCACGACGGCCGCACCCTGACCTACCGCGAGCTCGACGACCGGGCGAACGCCGTCGCGTGGGAGCTGGTCCGCCGGGGCGCCGGCCCCGAGGACCTGGTGGCCCTCGCGCTGCCGCGCACCGAGGACCTGGTCGCCGGCCTGCTCGGCATCCTCAAGTCCGGCGCCGGCTACGTGCCGCTGGACCCGCAGTACCTCGCCGGCCGCGCCGAGACCGTGCTCGCCGAGGCCCGCCCGCGCTTCGCGGTCACCGACACCGCCACGCTGCAGGAGCTCCCGCAGCACGCGATGGAGCCCGTCAACCTCGACCTGCGCGCCGAGTGGCAGACCCCCGCCGGCGCCCCGGACAACGCCTCCCGCACCGCGCCGCTCGGCCCGGACAACCTGGCGTACGTGATGTACACCTCCGGCTCCACGGGCAAGCCGAAGGGCGCGGCGATCACCCACCGCGGCGTGGTCAACGGCGTGCAGGAGCTGGTGCGCGTCCTCGACGCCCCGGCCGGCTGGAAGATGCTCGCCGGCACCTCCGTCAACTTCGACGTCTCGGTCTTCGAGCTGCTGACCACCCTGTCCACCGGCGGCACCGCCGAGCTGGTCCCCAACGCGCTGGCCATCGCCGAGCGCGAGGGCTGGGACGGCCAGGTCGTCAGCGGCGTCCCCTCGGTGCTGGGCGAGCTCGTCCCGCACCTGGACAAGGCCTCCGGCGTGCGCACCGTCGTCTTCGCCGGCGACGTGCTCCCGGGCCGCCTGGTGAAGCAGATCCGCGAGGCCCTGCCGGACGCGCAGATCGTGAACTCGTACGGCCAGAGCGAGAGCTTCTACGCCACCACCTTCTCCCTCGCCGCCGGCCAGGAGTGGGCCGAGAGCGACGTCGCACCCATCGGCACCCCGCTGGGCAACATGCGCGCCTACGTGCTGGGCCCGGGCCTGGCCCCGGTGCCGCAGGGCGTGGTCGGCGAGCTGTACGTGGTCGGCACCTGCCTCGGCCGCGGCTACCACGGCCGCCCGGGCCTGACCGCCGAGCGCTACGTGGCGAGCCCCTTCGCCGAGGGCGAGCGGATGTACCGCACGGGCGACCTGGCCCGCTGGAACGCGGACGGCCGCCTGGAGTGCGTGGGCCGCGGCGACGGCCAGGTCAAGGTGCGC
This sequence comes from Streptomyces sp. NPDC030809, assembly GCF_055572195.1. Lineage (NCBI taxonomy): Bacteria > Bacillati > Actinomycetota > Actinomycetes > Kitasatosporales > Streptomycetaceae > Streptomyces > Streptomyces sp. NPDC030809. The sequence continues at coordinate 75,277 of NZ_JBVIDV010000013.1, read as the reverse complement.
GGCTTCCGCATCGAGACGGCCGAGGTCGAGGCGGCGCTCACCGCGCACCCCGGCATCAACGAGGCCGTGGTCATCAGCCGCGAGGTGCCCCAGGGCGGCAAGCGCCTGGTGGCCTACGTGGTGCACGCGGGCGAGGGCGCGGTCGGCGACAACGGTGCCGGCGGCATCGGCGACGTGGACGTGCAGGCCGGTGCCTCGGCCGCCGAGCTGCGCAAGTTCGTCGCGGCCCGGCTGCCCGACTACATGGTCCCCTCGGCCTTCGTGGCCGTGGGCCGGCTGCCGCTCGGACCGACCGGCAAGCTGGACCGCTCGGCGCTGCCCGAGCCGGAGTTCCTGGGCGAGGCCTACCGCGAGCCGCGCACCGAGGCCGAGAAGATCGTCGCCGCGGCGTACGCGGACGTGCTCGGCGTGGACCGCGTCGGCATCGACGACGACTTCTTCGCCGTGGGCGGCGACTCCCTGCGCTCGATCCAGGTGGTGGCGCGCACCCGCGCCAAGGGCCTGACCGTCACCACGCGGGAGATCTTCGAGTGCCGCACCGCGGCCCGGCTGGCCGAGGTGGCCGCCGGCCGCCGCGACCAGGTCCCCGCGCTGGAGGAGCTGGAGGGCGGCGGCGTCGGCTCGCTGACGCTGCAGCCGGTGGCCCAGCACGTGTTCGAGCACGGCGGCGGGATGAATCGTTTCGCCATGTCGATGGTGCTGGAGCTGCCCGCGGGCATCGACGAGACCGGTCTCGCCGCGACCCTCGACGCCGTGCTCGACCGGCACGACCTGCTGCGCTCCCGGCTGGTGCGCGGCCCCGAGTCCGCGCTCGACGTGCGCCCGCAGGGCTCCGTACGCGCCGCCGACCTGATCCGCCGCGTGCCCGTCGCCGGCGGCTGGGAGGACCCGGCCGCGCTGGAGACCGCCAAGGCCGAGCTGGAGGCCGCGGCCGACCGCCTCGACCCCGAGGCCGGCACCATGGCGTCCTTCGTCTGGTTCGCCGCGGACTCGGGCGCCGGCCGGCTGCTCGTGGTCCTCCACCACTTCGTCGTGGACGGCGTCTCCTGGCGCATCCTCATGTCGGACTTCGCCGAGGCCTGGCAGGCGGTCCGCGCCGGCCGGACCCCCGAGCTGCCCGAGGTCGGCACCTCCGCCCGCCGCTGGGCGGCGGCGCTCGACTCCGAGGCCCTCTCCCCGGAGCGCGAGGAGGAGCTCGACTACTGGCGCGAGGTCCTGGAGTCCCCCAACCTGCCGCTGGGCGAGCGGGCCTTCGACCCCGCCGTGGACGTCATGTCCACCCTCGACACCGTCCGCGTCCAGCTGCCCGCCGAGACCACCGAGGCGCTGCTGACCAGGCTCCCCGCCGCGTTCAAGGGCACCGGCACCGACGTGCTGCTCGCCGCCCTGGCGCTCGCCGTCAACCGCTGGCGCGGCGACGAGCGCTCCACCCTGGTCCGCCTGGAGGGCCACGGCCGCGAGGAGGAGGTCGTCCCCGGCGCCGACCTCTCCCGCACGGTCGGCTGGTTCACCAGCATGTACCCGGCCAAGGTGGACGTGCACGGCGTGGACCTCGCCGAGGTGCTCGCCGGCGGTGCGGCCGCCGGCACGGCGGTCAAGCTGGTCAAGGAGCAGCTGCGGAGCGTCCCGGACAAGGGCCTCGGCTACGGCATGCTGCGCTGGCTGAACCCGGAGACCGCGGGCCAGCTGGAGGAGTACGCGGCCCCCCAGATCGGCTTCAACTACCTCGGCCGGATCTCCGACACCGACGTGCCCGAGCACCTGCGCGCCGAGGGCTGGATCCCCGCCGACTGGTCCTCCGAGCTGATCCCGATGCCCGACCCGGACCTGCCCGCGCTGTCCGCGCTGGAGGTCAACTCCGTCGTCACGGACACCCCCGAAGGCCCGCGCCTCCAGGCCGTGTTCATGTTCCCGACCGGGGCCCTCTCCCGCGAGCGGACCGCCGAGCTGGCCGAGCTGTGGGTGCAGGTGCTGCACGGCATGGCCGCGTACGCCGCCCTGCCGCAGGCCGGCGGGCTCACGCCGTCCGACGCCCCGCTGGTGAAGGTCAAGCAGGACGAGATCGACGAGTGGGAGCAGCGCTACGGCAAGCTGGTCGAGGTCTGGCCGCAGGGCCCGGGCCAGTCCGGCATCCAGTTCCAGGCCGCGTTCGCCGACGGCACGTTCGACGTCTACCACATGCAGTTCCTGCTGCACCTGACCGGCCACGTGGACCCGGACCGGCTGCGCGCGGCCGGCCAGGCGCTCGTCGAGCGCTACCCGAACCTGCGCTCCGCGTTCCTCTCCACCCACGAGGGCGACCCGGTCCAGGTCGTGGCCGAGGAGGTCGCCGTCCCGTGGCGGCACATCGACCTCACCGGACTGCCCGAGGCCGAGCAGATCGCCGCGGTCGACCAGGCCCTCGCCGACGACCGGGCGGACCAGCTCGACCCGTCCCGCCCGCCGCTGATCCGCCTGGCGCTGCTCACCTGCGGGCCGGACAAGGCCAAGGTCATCCTCACCGCGCACCACACCCTCTTCGACGGCTGGTCCTCGCCGCTGGTGATCAAGGACCTGGTCCGCCTGTACGCCGCCGACGAGGAGCTCGCACCGGTCCGCAGCTACGGGGACTACCTGGGCTGGCTGTCCAAGCAGGACCGCGAGGCCTCGGCCGCCCGCTGGAAGGAAGAGCTCGACGGGTTCGAGCAGCCGACCCTCATCGCGGCCGACCTCACCGAGCAGGGCGAGGCCACCGCGCTCGGCCGCGTCGAGGTCCCGCTGTCCATCGACAAGGGCCGCGAACTCGCCCGCCGCGCCGCGGAGCTCGGCGTCACGCTGAACACCCTCCTGCAGGGTGCGTGGGCGGTCCTGCTCGCGAAGCTGACCGGCCAGCACGACGTCGTGTTCGGCGCCGCCGTCAACGGCCGCCCGGCCGACCTGGTGGGCTCCGACGAGATGGTCGGCCTGTTCATCAACACCCTGCCGACCCGGGTGCGCTGCCGCCCGGGCGACACGGTGGGCTCGGTCATCGCCGACCTCCAGGACCGGCAGATCTCCCTGCTCGACCACCACTACTACGGCCTGGCCGACATCCAGCGCGGGGTCGGACTGCCCTCGCTCTTCGACACCATCGTCGTCTTCGAGAACTACCCGATCGACCGCGAGGGCATCGTCGAGGCGAACGACGCGGCCGGCTTCACCATCGACGCCATCCGCCCGTTCGCGGGCTCGCACTACCCGCTCACCCTCAACTCCGCCGACCCGTACCTGCGGCTCTCCCTCGACTACCAGACCACCCTCTTCGACCGCCCCGCGGCCGAGGTCATCGCCGCCCGGCTGGTGCGGGTGCTGGAGCAGGTGCTGGAGGACCCGCAGACCCCGGTCGGCGCCCTGGAGGTGCTGGCGGAGGACGAGCGCGAGTGGCTGCTCAAGGGCATCAACGACACCGCGCAGCCGGTCGCCCCGGACACCCTGCCGGGTGCCTTCGAGGCCCAGGCCGCCCGCGAGCCCGACCGCGTCGCGCTGATCGGCGAGCACGAGACCCTGACCTACGGCGAGTTCAACCGGCGCGCCAACCGCCTCGCCCACTGGCTGGTCGAGCAGGGCGCCGGACCGGAGACCCTGGTCGCCGTGAAGATCCCGCGCTCCGTGGACCTCATGGTGGCGATCTACGCGGTGGTCAAGGCCGGCGCGGCCTACGTGCCGATCGACACCGAGCTGCCCGAGGACCGGGTCCGCCTGGTGCTCGAAGGCGCCAAGCCGCTGCTGGTGCTCGACGCCGACCTGCCGGACGTCGCCGGTTACCCGGAGACGGACCCGGAGCGGGCCCTGACGCCCGACCACGCCGCGTACGTCATCTTCACCTCCGGCTCCACCGGCCGCCCCAAGGGCGTCCAGGTGGCGCACGGGGCCATCATGAACCGCCTGAAGTGGGGCCTGTCCCACTTCGAGGTCGGCGCCGAGGACCGGGTGCTGCTCAGCACCACCGCCAGCTTCGACGTGTCGGTGCCGGAGATCTTCGCGGCCCTCCAGGTCGGCGCCGCCGTGGTCATCGCCCGCCCCGACGGCCGCCGCGACCCGGCGTACCTCGCCGACCTGATCCGCCGCGAGGGGGTCACCGGCGCGGACTTCGTGCCCTCCCTGCTGGAGGCGTTCGCCAACGAGCCCCTGGCCAAGGAGTGCAGCAGCCTGCGCTGGATCGAGGTCGCCGGCGAGGCTTTCCCGCCGGCCCTGGCCAACAAGGTCTCCGAGCTCCTGCCGGACCTCGGGGTCTACAACCTCTACGGCCCCACCGAGGCCTCCGTCGAGGTCACCGCGTACCGGCATGTGCCGGGCGCGGACCGGGTGCCGATCGGCGCCCCGGTGTGGAACACCCAGGTGTACGTGCTCGACGCCGCGCTGCGCCCGGTCGCCCCGGGGGTCGCCGGCGAGCTGTACCTGGCCGGCACCGGGCTCGCCCGCGGCTACCTCGGCCAGACCGGCCTGACCTCCGACCGCTTCGTGGCCTGCCCGTTCGGCGAGCCCGGCACCCGGATGTACCGGACCGGCGACGTCGTGCGCTGGAGCCGGGAGGGCCAGGTCGAGTACATCGGCCGGTCCGACTTCCAGGTCAAGCTCCGCGGCTTCCGCATCGAGCTCGGCGACATCGAGCAGGCGCTCGCCGGCCACCCGGACGTGGAAGCCGCCGTGGCCCTGGTCCGCGAGGACCGCCCCGGGGACCAGCGCCTCGTCGGCTACGTGGTGCCGGCCGCCGGCAAGGCCCCGGCCCAGCTGGACCTGACCGCCCTGACGGACCTGGCCCGGGAGAACCTGCCGGAGTACATGGTCCCCTCGGCGATCGTGCCGCTCGCCGAGCTCCCCTCGACCCCGAGCGGGAAGCTCGACCGCAAGGCCCTGCCCGCCCCCGACCTCCAGGCGGAGGCCGCGACCGGACGGGGACCGCGCAACCCCAACGAGGAAGTGCTCTGCCGGCTCTTCGCCGAACTGCTGGGCCTTCCGGAGGTCGGCATCGACGCCGACTTCTTCGACCACGGCGGGCACTCGCTGCTCGCGACCCGGCTGACCGGCCGCATCCGCAACGAGCTCAAGGTGGACGTCAAGGTCACCACCGTGTTCCGCAGCCCGACGGTCGCGCAGCTGGCCGAACAGCTGGAGAAGACGGGCACGTCCAGCCGCCCCTCTCTGCGCCCGATGCTGCGCCCGATGAACGTGTAGGTAGGAGTACCCCGATGATCCCGTTGTCCTTCGCACAGCGCCGGCTGTGGTTCCTCCACCGTCTGGAGGGTCCCTCCGCGACCTACAACATCCCGTTCGTCCTGCGTCTGGACGGGCCGCTGGACACGGCGGCCCTGGCCGCAGCAGTGACGGACGTCGTCACCCGGCACGAGAGTCTGCGCACTCTCGTCGTCGAGAACGAGGACGGCACCCCGGAGCAGCGCATCCTGCCCGCGCAGGAGGCGAAGGCCCCGTTCCGGGTGGTCGACGTGGCCTCGGACGCGGTGGACTCCGCCGTGCACGAGGCCGGGTGCGAAGGCTTCGACCTCGACACCGAACTGCCCCTGCGGACCACGGTCTTCCGGGTCTCCGAGCAGGAGCACGTGCTGGTGTTCGTGTTCCACCACATCGCCTCGGACGGGGCGTCCATGGCGCCCTTCATGCGGGACTTCCTGTCGGCGTACGCGGCCCGCAGCCGCGGCGCCGCGCCGGACTGGGAGCCGCTCCCGATCCAGTACAAGGACTACACGCTCTGGCAGCGCGAGGTCCTCGGCGACGAGGAGGACCCCGAGAGCGTCGCCGCGGCGCAGCTGGACTACTGGCGCCGCGAACTGGCCGAGGTCCCGCAGCCGGTCCAGCTCCCGCTGGACCGGCCGCGGCCCACGGCCGCCAGCCACGAGGGCGGCTTCGTCGACTTCGAGCTGGAGGCCGAGCTGCTGACCGGCATCCAGAAGCTGGCCTCCTCGCACGGCGCCACCGCGCCGATGCTCGCCCAGGCCGTCCTGGCGGCGCTGCTGCACCACCTCGGCGCCGGCAACGACCTGACCATCGGCAGCCCCATCGAGGGGCGCGCCGACGAGCAGCTCGACGACCTGATCGGGTTCTTCGCCAACACCTGGGTGCTGCGCGTGGACCTCTCGGGCAACCCCACCTTCCACGAGCTGCTGGAGCAGGTGCGCGACCGCGCCCTGGCCGCGTACGACAACCAGGACGTGCCGTTCGAGCGCCTGGTGGAGCTGCTCAGCCCGGACCGCACCACCGCCTACCAGCCGCTGTTCCAGGTCATGCTGGCCTGGCAGTTCGAGTGGTCGCAGATCGAGACCCCGGGCCTGCGGATCACTCCGGTCCCGGCGGGCACCGGCACCGCCAAGTTCGACCTCTTCTTCAACATCGTCCCGTCCCCGGCCGGGGGCGCCATCGGCCGGCTGGAGTACGCGGCCGAGCTGTTCGACCCGGCCACCGCCGAGGGCCTCGTCGACCGCTACGTGCGCGTGCTGCGCCAGGTCGTCGCCGAGCCCCGCACCCGCCTCGGCGGGGTGGACGTCCTCACCGGCACCGAGCACGAGTGGCTCGCCAAGATCAACGAGACCTCGGCACCCGCGCCCGCGGCCACGGTGCCCGAGCTCGTGTCCGCCCAGGCGGCCCGCACCCCGGACGCCACCGCGGTGGTCTCCGGCTCCACCGAGCTCTCGTACCGGGAGCTGGACGCCCGCGCCGGGCGGCTGGCCGCGCTCCTGCAGGAGCAGGGCGTCGGACCGGACGTGCTGGTCGCCGTGGCGCTGCCGCGCTCCGCGGAGCTGGCGGTCGCCCTGCTGGCCGTGCTCAAGGCCGGCGGCGCGTACCTGCCGATCGACCCCAACTACCCCTCCTCGCGCATCGGCCTGCTGCTGGAGACGGCCCGGCCGGCGCTGGTGCTGACCGACGGCGAGGCGGCGGGCACGGTGGCCGGCAGCACGGCGCCTGTCCTGCGCCTGGACGGCCTGGACCTCGACGGCGCCCCGGCCGCGGCCCCGGAGCCGCGCATCACCCCGGACAACCTGGCGTACGTGATGTTCACGTCCGGCTCGACGGGCACCCCCAAGGGCGTCGCCATCACCCACGCCGGCGTGGTCAACGGCGTGCGCGACCTGCGCCGTACCGTGCAGGTCGGGGCGGGCTCCCGGATGCTCGCCGCCACCTCCGTCAACTTCGACGTCTCCGTGTTCGAGATCTTCACCGCGCTGACCTCCGGCGCGACCGTCGAGATCGTCCGCGACGTGCTCGAACTCGGCGAGCGCGGCAGCTGGTCGGGCACCACCATCAGCGCCGTCCCCGCCGTGTTCTCCGCCCTGCTCGACCAGATCGGCGAGGGCGAGGGCGGGCTGCGCCTCGACGTGGACACCGTCGTCTTCGCCGGCGAGGCCCTCTCGGCCGATCTCGTCGGCAAGGTCCGCAAGGCCCTGCCCGGCACCCGCGTCGTCAACGCGTACGGGCAGACCGAGAGCTTCTACGCCACCACCTACACCGTGCCGGAGGACGAGGCCGGCACCGGCGCCGTCCCGGTCGGACAGCCCCTCGCGAACATGCGCGTCCACGTGCTCGGCCCCGAGCTCACGCCGGTCGCCCCCGGCGTGATCGGCGAGCTGTACGTCGGCGGCCTGGTCGCCCGCGGGTACCACGGCAACGGCCCCGTCACCGCCGAGCGCTTCGTCGCGAGCCCCTTCGGCCCGGCCGGCTCCCGCCTGTACCGCACCGGCGACCTCGCCCAGTGGGACGAGAACGGCCGGCTGAAGTACGCGGGCCGCGCCGACAACCAGGTCAAGGTCAACGGCATCCGTGTCGAGCCCACCGAGATCGAGACCGTCCTCGCCCAGCACCCCGGCATCGGCCAGGCCGCGGTCACCGTGTGCGAGGACCCGGGCGGCACCGCGCGCCTCGTCGGCTACGTGGCGCCGGCCCCCGCCGAGGGCGGGGCCCCGGCCCCGGCCGTCTCGGCCGCCGAGCTCCGGAAGTTCGCGGCCAAGCGGCTGCCGGACTACATGGTGCCCGCCGTCCTCGTGGTGCTCGACCGGCTGCCCCTGAACGCGAACGGGAAGCTGGACCGGGCCGCGCTGCCCGCGCCGGAGTTCGAGAGCACCGAGTACCGCGCCCCGCGCAACGAGGCCGAGCAGGTCCTCGCCGAGGTGTACGCGGACGTGCTCGGCGCCGAGCGCGTCGGCATCGACGACGACTTCTTCACCAGCGGCGGCGACAGCATCCGCTCCATCCAGGTCGTGGCCCGCGCCAAGACCCGCGGGGTCGTGGTCACCACCCGCGAGATCTTCGAGCACCGCACCGTCGCCCGCCTCGCCGAGCTCGTCGAGGGCCGCGAGGAGGAGGCTCCGGTGGTCCTGGCCGAGCTGCCGGGCGGCGGCACCGGCTGGTCCCCGCTGCCCCCGACCGGCGCCCACGTGCTCGGCCTCGGCGGCGGCATCGGCCGGTTCTGCATGTCCGCGCTGCTGACCCTGCCCGCGGACATCGACCGCACCGGCCTGCTCGCCACCCTCCAGGCCGTGCTGGACCGGCACGACGTGCTGCGCTCCCGGCTCGACCGGGACAAGGGCGGCCTGGAGATGCTGCCCGCCGGCAGCGTGGACGCCGCCGCGCTGGTCCGCGAGGTCCGCTACGAAGGCGCCGACCCGAAGGCCGAGCTGGACGCGGCCGCGGACCGGCTCGACCCGGACGCGGGCGTCATGGCCCAGTTCGTGTGGCTCACCTCCGACGCCGAGGCCGACCGCCTGCTGATCGTGCTGCACCACCTCGTCGTGGACGGCGTGTCCTGGCGCATCCTGGTGCCGGACCTGGCCGCCGCCTGGAAGCGGGTCCGCGAGGGCCTCGCCCCCGAGACGGCCCCCCAGGGCACCTCGCTGCGCCGCTGGATGCACGCCCTGGCCGACGAGGCGGCCACCCCGCAGCGGGTGGCGGAGCTGCCCCTGTGGCAGGAGATCCTCGGCGCGGACGAGCCCGTGCTCGGCGCCCGCCCCGTGGACCCGGCGATCGACGTCACCGCCACCGTGGACACCGTCCGCATCCAGGTGCCGGCCGAGGTCACCGCGGCCCTCCTGAACACGGTGCCCGCGGTCTTCCGCGGCGGCGCCGACGACGGCCTGCTCGCCGGTCTGGCGCTGGCCCTCGCCAAGTGGCGCCGCAGCCGCGGGATCTCCGGGGACTCGGCACTGGTCCGCCTGGAGGGCCACGGCCGCGAGGACCACCTGGTGCCCGGCGCCGACCTGTCCGGCACCATCGGCTGGTTCACCGCCATGTACCCGGTGAAGCTGGACCTGGCGGGCATCGACCTGGCCGACGCCTTCGCCGGCGGCCGGTCCGCCGGCCGGGCGGTCAAGGCCGTCAAGGAGCAGCTGCGCGCGGTCCCCGACAACGGCATGGGCTACGGCCTGCTGCGCCACCTCAACCCGGAGACCGCCGGGGCCCTCGCCGGCCGGCGGGAGCCGCAGATCGGCTTCAACTACCTGGGCCGCGCCTCCAGCGCGGACATCCCCGAGGAGCTGCGCGGCCTGGGCTGGGCCCCCGACACCACCCACAAGGACCTCATCGCCGCGCCCGACGCGGACATGCAGGTGCTCTCGGCACTGGAGATCAACGCCGTCGCGACCACCGGGGAGGGCGGCGAGGAGCTCACCGCCTACTTCGGCTTCCCGACCGGCGTGCTCTCCCGCGAGGAGGTCACCGAGCTGGCCGGCCTGTGGGTCGAGGCCCTGACGGCCCTGGCCCGGCACGCCGCCACCCCCGAGGCCGGCGGCCTGACCCCCAGCGACGCCCCCCTGGTCACGGTGCGCCAGCAGGAGATCGACGGCTGGGAGGAACGATTCGGCAAGCTGTCCCGGGTGTGGCCGGCCACACCCGTGCAGTCCGGCATGCTCTTCCACACCCAGCTCGCCGAATCCGCCTTCGACGCCTACCACATGCAGCTGGTCTTCCACCTGGACGGCGTGGTCGCCCCGGAGCGGATGCACACCGCCGCCGACGCCCTCCTCAGCCGCCACGGCAGCCTCCGCGCGGCCTTCGTCGACCGCGAGGACGGCGAGGTGGTGCAGGTGGTGCCGGAGAAGGTCGAGCTGCCCTGGCAGTACCTCGACCTCACCGCCCTCGGCGAGGCCGAGCGCACCGAGCGGTTCGAGGCCTTCCTCGCCGCGGACCAGGCCGCCCACTTCGACGTGGACGCCCCGCCGCTGATCCGGCTGGCCCTCGTCATCCTCGAACCCGGCCGCGCCGAGCTCGTGATGACCGCCCACCACGTGCTGATCGACGGCTGGTCCATGCCCCTGCTCATGCAGGACCTGCTGCTGCTCTACGCGTCCGGCGGCGACCCCTCCGCCCTGCCCGCCACCCGCGACTTCGGCGAGTTCCTGGCCTGGCGCGCCCGCCAGGACCAGGCCGAGACCGCCCGCGTGTGGTCCGAGGAGCTGGCGGGGGTGGAGGAGCCGACCCTGCTCGCCCCCGGCTCCGAGGGCAAGGGCCAGGGCGTCGGCCAGGTGGACGTGGCCCTGCCGGAGGACCGGGCCCGCGCCCTGGGCCGCCGCGCCACCGAGCTGGGCGTCACCATCAACACCCTGGTCCAGGGCACCTGGGCGCTGCTGCTCGGGCAGCTCACCGGCCGCCAGGACGTGCTGTTCGGCGCCACCGTCTCGGGGCGGCCGCCGGCCGTGACGGACGTGGACTCGATCGTCGGCATGTTCATCAACACCCTGCCGGTGCGCGTCGAGTTCGGGCCCGGGGACACCCTCGCCGAGGTCCTCACCCGGCTCCAGAACCGGCAGGCCGGGCTCCTGGACCACCACTACCACGGGCTCACCGACATCCAGCAGTCCGTGGGGCTGAAGTCCCTCTTCGACACGCTGGTCGTCTTCGAGTCCTACCCGGTCGACGAGGAGGGCATCAGCGCCGCCTCCGACGCCGCCGACGGGATCACCTTCACCGGCCTGCGGGCGTGCACCGCCACGAACTACCCGCTGACCCTGATGGCGGCCGCCGCCCCGCACCTCCAGCTCTTCCTCCAGTACACGCAGGGGGTCTTCGACCAGGCCGCCGTGGAGGTCCTCGCGGCCCGCCTGCTGCGCGTCCTGGACCGCCTGGCGGCCGGGGCGGACGTGAAGGTCTCCGAGGTGGACGTCCTCGACCCCGCCGAGCGCGAGCGGCTGCTCACCGCCTTCAACGGCACGGCCGTCCCCGCCGACGACGCCACCGTCGCCGGCCTCTTCGAGGCCCAGGCGGCGCGCACCCCGGACGAGACCGCCGTGGTCGCCGACGGCACCTCGCTCACCTACCGCGAGCTCGACGAGCGGGCCGGCCGCCTGGCCCGGGAGCTCGTCGGACGCGGCGTGGGCGCCGAGTCGGTCGTCGCGGTGTCCCTGCCGCGCACGGCGGACCTGGTCGTCGCCCTCCTCGCGGTGCTCAAGGCCGGCGGCGCGTACCTGCCGGTGGACCCGAAGTACCCCAGCCACCGCCTCGCGGCCATCCTGGAGGAGGCGCAGCCGCGCCTGGTCCTCACGGACTCCGCGACCGCGGGCGTGCTGCCGGAGCACACCGCCCCGGACCTCTTCCTCGACCGGCTCGCCCTGCCGGACGGGGCCGGCGCCCCGCTCCCGCCGGTCCGGCCGGACCAGCTGGCGTACGTGATCTACACCTCCGGCTCCACGGGCAAGCCCAAGGGCGTCGCCATCACCCACGCCAACGTGGCGGGCGGCGTGCGGCAGCTCGCCGACCGCGTCGGCATGGCGCCGGGCAAGCGCCTCCTCGCCGGCACCTCGGTCAACTTCGACGTCTCGGCGTTCGAGATCTTCACGACCCTCGCCCACGGCGGTGTCGTCGAGGTGGTCCGGGACGTGCTGGTCCTCGGCGAGCGGAAGGAGGGCTGGAGCGGCAGCGTCATCTCCACCGTCCCGTCCGCGTTCGCCGAGCTGGTGGACCAGATCGCCGGCCGCACCACCGTGGAGACCGTGGTCTTCGCCGGTGAGGCCCTGCCCTCCTCGCTCGTCGAGAAGACCCGCAAGGCCTTCCCGGGCGTACGGGTCGTCAACGCCTACGGCCAGAGCGAGTCGTTCTACGCCACCACCCACACCGTCGAGGGCGGCATGCCGGACCCGGTGGGCAGCGCCCCCGTCGGCACCCCGCTCGGCACCATGCGGACGTACGTCCTGGGCCCGGGCCTGTCCCCGGTGCCGCAGGGCACGGTCGGCGAGCTGTACGTCGGCGGGAGCATCGGCCGCGGCTACCACGGCCGCCCCGACCTGACCGCCGAGCGCTTCGTCGCCGACCCGTTCGGCCCCGCCGGCGCCCGCATGTACCGCACCGGCGACCTGGCCCGCTGGAACGAAGACGGCCGCCTGGAGTACGCGGGCCGCGGGGACGCCCAGGTCAAGGTGCGCGGCTTCCGCGTCGAGCCCGGCGAGGTCGAGGCGGCGCTCACCGCGCACCCCGGCGTCGCCCAGGCCGCCGTCATCGCCCGCGAGGGCCGCGGGGGCAGCGCCTCCAAGGTCCTGGTCGCCTACCTCGTGCCCGCCGGCGGCGCCGGGGGCACGGCCGGCGCCGGGGAGACCCTGACGGCGAAGGAGCTGGGCGGCTTCGTCTCCGAGCGGCTGCCCGAGTTCATGGTCCCGTCCGCCTTCGTGGTGCTCGACCGGCTGCCGCTCACCCCGAACGGCAAGCTCAACCGGGCCGAGCTGCCCGAGCCGGAGTTCACCGGTGCCGCCTACCGGGCGCCGGGCACCCCCCGCGAGGAGACCCTGGCCGCGCTGTTCGCCGAGGTGCTCGGCGTGGACCGGGTCGGCATCGACGACGGCTTCTTCGAGCTCGGCGGGCACTCCCTGCTCGCCACCCGCCTGATCAGCCGGGCGCGTGCCGAGCTGGGGATCGAGATCCCCATCCGAAAGATCTTCGACCTGCCGACGGTGGCCCAGCTGGCCGCCTGGTCGCAGGAGTCCGCCGCTCCCCGACGCCCCAGCCTGCGCCAGATGGTCGTAAAGGACTGAATTGATGATTCCGCTCTCGTTCGCGCAACGCCGCTACTGGCTCATGCACCAGCTGGAAGGCGGGGAGACCTGGAACATGTCCTCGGCCCTGCGGCTGACCGGGGCACTGGACCAGGAGGCCCTCGCCGCCGCGATCCACGACGTGGTCGACCGGCACGAGATCCTGCGCACCGTCTACGTGACCGACGACGCCGGTGAGCCCCACCAGCGGATCCTGCCCACGGCGGAGGCCCTGGCGCAGGTCCCGCTGCCGGTGGTCGAGGCCACCCCGGAGGGGGTGCACGCCGCGATCGACGCCGTCGTCGCCCACACCTTCGACCTGGCGACGGAGATCCCGTTCCGGGCGTCCCTGCTGCGCGTCGCACCGCAGGAGCACGTCCTGGTCGTGGTGATCCACCACATCGCCACCGACGGCAGCTCGGGTGCGCCGCAGGCCCGGGACCTGGCCGCCGCCTACGCCGCCCGCAAGGACGGCCGGGCCCCCGACTGGGAGCCCCTGCCGGTCCAGTACAAGGACTACACCCTCTGGCAGCGGGAGGTGCTCGGCGACTTCGACGACCCGTCCGGCGTCGGCGGCCAGCAGGTCGCGTACTGGCGCAGCGAGCTCGCCGGGGTGCCCCAGCCGCTGCCCCTGCCCCTGGACCGCCCGCGGTCCGAGGACGTGAGCACCGGCGGGGACACGGTCGCCTTCGTGGTCAAGCCGGAGGTGGCGGCCGGGCTGGAGAAGCTCGCCGCCGACCGCGGGGTGACCATGTCGATGGTCGTGCAGGCCGCGCTGGCCGTGCTGCTGTCCAAGCTCGGCGGCGGGGACGACATCCCGATCGGCTCCCCGATCGCCGGCCGCACCGACGAGGCGCTCGGCGACCTGATCGGATGCTTCGTCAACAACCTGGTCCTGCGCGTGGACCTGTCCGGCGCCCCCTCGTTCGCCGACCTGCTCACCCAGGTCCGCAACAAGGCGCTGGCGGCCTACGAGAACCAGGACGTCCCGTTCGACGTGCTCGTCGAGCAGCTCAACCCCGAGCGCTCCACCGCCTACCGGCCCTTCTTCCAGGTCATGTGCGGCTGGCAGAACTTCGCCAAGCCGACCTTCGACTTCCCGGGCCTCGACGTGGAGTTCGTGCAGGCCCTCACGCAGAAGGCCATGGTCGACCTGTTCTTCAGCATGACCATGGACGACGCCTCCGGCACCCTCTACGGCGACATCCAGTACGCGACCAAGCTGTTCGACCGGGACACCGTCGAGGACATGGGCGACCGGTTCGCGCGCATCCTGGAGCAGGTCGCCGCGGACCCGCAGCGGTCCGTCGGGGACGTGGACGTACTCGGCGAGCAGGAGCGCGCCCACCTGCTGACCGAGGTCAACGACACCGCCGAACCCTCCCTGGAGCACGGCCTGCTGGCCGCCGTCCGGGACCGGGTGCTGGCCGACCCCGACGCGGTCGCCGTGCTCGCCGAGGAGGAGACCCTCACCTACCGGGAGCTGGACGCGCGCTCCAGCCGCCTCGCCCACTGGCTCGCCGGCCGGGGCGTGGGCCCCGAGTCCCTCGTCGCCGTGGCCCTGCCGCGCACCCCCGACCTGATCGTGGCGCTGTTCGCCGTGCTCAAGGCCGGCGGGGCCTACGTCCCGATCGACCCGGAGCACCCGCGCTCCCGCATCGACTTCGTGCTGGAGCAGGCCGATCCGGTGCTGGTGCTCGACGCCGACACCCTGGCCGCCGCCGACTGGTCCGGGTACCCGGACACGGCGCCCGAGGTGGCGGTCCACCCGGACAACACCCAGTACGTGATCTACACCTCGGGCTCGACGGGCACCCCGAAGGGCGTCGCCGTCCCGCGCGGCGCGCTCGCCAACTTCATCGCCTCGGTGCAGAAGCGGTTCCCGCTGGCCCCGGGCGACCGGATGCTGTTCAGCACCACCGTGTCCTTCGACATGGCCAACACCGAGCTCTACCTCCCCTTCGTCTCCGGCGCCACCATGGTCCTGGCGAAGAAGGAGACCGTCACCGAGCCCTCGGCCATCCTGGAGCTGATCGCCCGCGAGGGCGTCACCGTGGTCCAGGCCACCCCCGGCTTCTGGCAGATGCTGCTCACCCACGAGCCGGAGGCCGCGAAGGGCCTGCGCATCATCACCGGCGCGGAGGCCGTGCCGGTCCGCCTCGCCGAGACCCTCGCCGAACAGGCCGCCGAGGTCGGCAACTGGTACGGCCCGACCGAGACCACCACCTGGTCCACCACCGCGCCCATCCGGGCCGGGGAGGGCGTGTCGGTCGGCTCGCCGATCGGCAACACCCAGGTGTACGTGCTCGACGCGCGGCTGCGCCCGGTGCCCCGCGGGGTGCAGGGCGAGCTGTACATCGCCGGCGACGGCGTGGCCCGCGGCTACCAGGGCCGCCCCGACCTGACGGCGGAGCGGTTCGTGCCCTGCCCGTTCGGCCCGGCCGGCGCGCGCATGTACCGCACCGGCGACCTGGTGCGCTGGAACCGCGGCGGCGCGCTGGAGTACATCGCGCGCACCGACTTCCAGGTGAAGGTCCGCGGGTTCCGCATCGAGCTCGGCGAGATCGAGCACGTGCTGAGCGGCCACCCGGGCGTCGCCCAGGCGGCCGTCGTGGTCCGCGAGGGCCAGGACGGGGACAAGCGCATCGTCGGCTACGTGGTGCCGAAGGCCGGCGGCGAGGCCGATGCGGCCGGCGCTGCGGAGGCGGCCGGCGCGGCGCCGGACGCCCCGCTCCTCACCGAGCTCAACGTGTACCTGCGGGCCCGCCTGCCGGAGTACATGGTGCCCTCCGCGGTGGTCCCGCTCGCCGAGATCCCGCTGACCCCGAACGGGAAGCTGGACCGCGGGGCCCTGCCCTCGGAGGACGCGAACATCCTCGTCGGACGCGGCCCGCGCAACCTCCAGGAGCAGAAGCTCTGCGCCCTGTACGCGGAGCTGCTCGGCCGCGAGCAGGTCGGCATCGACGACGGGTTCTTCTCCCTCGGCGGCCACTCCCTGCTGGCCACCCAGCTCAGCTCCCGGATCCGCAAGGAGTTCGGCGTCTCCATCCCGCTCCGGACGATCATCAAGTTCCCCTCG
This sequence comes from Streptomyces sp. NPDC030809, assembly GCF_055572195.1. Classification (NCBI taxonomy): domain Bacteria; kingdom Bacillati; phylum Actinomycetota; class Actinomycetes; order Kitasatosporales; family Streptomycetaceae; genus Streptomyces; species Streptomyces sp. NPDC030809. The sequence continues at coordinate 59,218 of NZ_JBVIDV010000013.1, read as the reverse complement.
GTGGCCGAGCTGGCCGCGGTGCTCTCCGGCGCCGCCCACGGCGGTGACCACGCCGACCCGTTCGCCGTCGTGCTGCCGCTCAACGCCGACCCCGGCACCGGCAAGGAGCCGGTCTGGTTCTTCCACGGCGGCGGCGGCCTGGGCTGGGCGTACTACAGCTTCGTGCCGTTCGTGACGGACCGCGCGGCGTACGCCCTCCAGTCCCGCGGCTCCAACGGCGTGGACCCGCTGGCCGGCTCCGTGCAGGAGATGGTCGAGGACTACGTCTCCGAGATGCTGAAGGTCCAGCCCGAGGGCCCCTTCCACCTCATCGGGTGGTCCTACGGCGGCACCGTGGTCCAGGCCGTGGCGGACCGCCTCGACCGGCTCGGGCACGAGATCGCCTTCGTGGCGATCCTGGACTCCCAGCCCGGCGGCCACGGCTTCACGGCCATCCACAAGGGCAAGCAGCTGTCGGAGTACCGCGCCGAGCTCGACGACTACTTCGGCCGGTACATCGGCACCGACAACCAGGAGGAGTTCCTGGACCGGATGGCACGGGTGCTCGCCAACAACATGGGCCGGATGATGGATTTCGAATCCCCGGTCTACCGCGGCGACGTGGTGTTCTTCAGCGCCACCGAGCAGGAGGAGCAGTACTCCCACCTGTGGAAGCCCTACGTTCAAGGCACGCTCGAGGTCCACGACGTGCGCGCCGTGCACCATGAGATGAACATGCCGGGCCCGGTGTCCGAGGTCTTCGAGGTCCTGAACCGCCGGCTGGCCTGACGGCCCGGGGGGGGGGGGGGGGAAAACCCCCCCCCCCCCCCCCCCCCCCCAGAGGCACAACGTTTTTTGCCCCCCCAAACAAAAGGGGGGGGGGGGTGGTGGGGGGGGGGAAGACACCCG
>NZ_JBVIDV010000013.1:0-58322 GCF_055572195.1 Streptomyces sp. NPDC030809 | reverse complement strand
GTGGGGGGGGGGGGGGGGGGGGGGGTGGGGGGGGGGGGGGGAGGGGGGGGGGGGGGGTGGGGGGGGGGGGGGGGCCCCCCCCCCCCCCCCCCCCCCCGCCGCGGCCGGGGCCCCACGCCCCGGCGACCACAGCTTTTTCAACACACGAACCAGGGATGATTGGGGTTGGTCGGGGTGGCAGAGCCCGCCGTGTCCGCCGAACTCGGGGACCGGACCACGCTGCTGTGCGTGCCGTTCGCGGGAGCAGGTCCGTCGTTCTTCCACCCGTGGCGGGACCTGTCCGCCGGCCGGTGGCGCGTGACGTCGGTCGAGCTGCCCGGCAGGGAGCGGCGGATCCTGGAGGAGCCGTACCGCAACGTCATCGAGGCGGCCAAGGGCTCCATCGACGACATCGTCGCCGACCTCGGCGAAGGGGCGCGCGTCGTGCTCTTCGGCCACAGCCTCGGCGCCGTGCTCGCGTACGAGCTGGTGCACCTGCTCACCGCGCGCGGGGTGCAGGTCGAGCGGCTGGTCGTCAGCGGTTCCCCGGGTCCCTGGACCCAGCGCGAGCGCCGCGCCTCGGGGCTGGAGGACGACGAGTTCCTCGCCCGGGTCGAGGAGTTCGCCGGGTTCCGCCACGAGGCCCTCGACCACCCGGAGATGCGCGAGCTGATCCTCCCGGTGCTCCAGGCCGACTGCGAGATGCACGAGAACTACCTGCCGAGCACCGACGACCCGGTCACGGTGCCGATCACCTCCCTGCGCGGGGACGTGGACGGCCTGGTCACCGCGGAAGAGGGCCGGCAGTGGCAGGCGGCGACCACCGCCGAGTTCACCTATGTGGAATTCCCGGGCGACCACATGTACCTGGTCGACCTCGGCGCCGAGGTCCTGGACGTGATCGAAGCGGAGTCAGCCCGCGGCCGCTAGCGCGCGGCGCCGGCAGCGGAAACGAGTGGTCCTCTGACCAGGGCGGTGAGTTGAGCGCCGTGTCAGGGATGCGACAGGTGCTTGACAGGCCCGGAGAGGAAAGTGGAGGCATGAGAAGTTCAGCGATTGCAGTTTCAGGGCTGCGCAAGGCATATGGCGACAAGGTCGTGCTCGACGGCGTCGACTTCGAGGTCGCCGCGGGTTCGGTCTTCTCCCTGCTCGGCCCGAACGGGGCCGGCAAGACGACGACGGTCAACATCCTGACCACGCTGATGAAGGCCGATGCCGGTACGGTGCGGGTCGCGGGCCACGACGTGGCGACCGCGACCAAGCAGGCGCGCGCGGCCATCGGCGTGACCGGTCAGTTCGCCGCGGTGGACGACCTGCTGTCGGGCCGGGAGAACCTGCAGCTGATGGCGGACCTGAAGCGGGTGCGCGACGGCGGAAAGCTGGTCGACCGGCTGCTGGAGCGCTTCGACCTGGTGGAGTCGGCGGACAAGCTGTCGGCCACCTACTCCGGCGGCATGCGCCGCAAGCTCGACCTGGCGATGACCCTGGTCGGCGACCCGGAGATCATCTTCCTGGACGAGCCGACGACGGGCCTCGACCCGCGCAGCCGGCGCACCCTGTGGGGGATCGTCCGCGAACTGGTCGCCGACGGCACCACCATCTTCCTCACCACCCAGTACCTGGAAGAGGCCGACCAGCTGGCCGACCAGATCGCGGTCCTCAACCAGGGCCGGCTGGCCGCCCAGGGCACCCCCGACGAGCTCAAGCGCCAGATCCCGGGCACCCACGTCCGGTTCCGCTTCACCGACCAGTTCGAACTGGACGCGGCGGCGCGGGTCCTCGTCGAGGCCACCCGCGACGACGAGGAGCTGACCCTCCAGGTGCCGAGCGACGGCGAGACGAAGTCGCTGCGCGCCCTGCTGGACCGCCTCGACCACCACGCGATCGACGCCCACGAGTTCTCGGTGCACCGCCCCGACCTCGACGACGTCTTCCTCGCCCTCACCGACAACACGAGCCCCGTGCGCCAGGAGGCGATCGCACAGTGAGCACCGTCTCGACGCCGCTGGCCGACGCGGCGATCATGCTGCGCCGCAACATCAAGCACAACGTGCGCAACCCCGTCACGATGTTCAACGCGGTCCTCGTGCCCATCGTGATCATGCTGATGTTCGTCAAGGTGTTCGGCGGCGCGTTCAGCGTCGGCACCGACTACATCGACTACGTGACCCCGGGCCTGCTCGTCATGGCCATCAGCTACGGGCTGTCGGCCACCTCCACGGCCGTCAACTCCGACATGACCAAGGGCGTCATCAACCGCTTCAAGGTCATGGACGTCTCCCGCGGCGCCATGCTGACCGGGCACGTCGTCATCACGACCGTGCGCGCCCTGGTCGGCTCCGTGGCCATCGTGGCCGTGGCCTTCGCCATGGGCTTCTCGCCCGAGGCGAGCGCCACCGACTGGCTCGGCGTGGTCGGCGTCATCGTGCTGGTCAGCATCGCGACCGGCTGGCTGACCGTGGCCATGGGCCTCGCCGCGAAGACCGCGGAGTCGGCCGGCATGGGCGCCGTGCCGCTCATCATGCTGCCGTTCCTGAGCACCGCCTTCGTCCCCGCCGACTCCATGGGGGCCGGCGTGCGCCAGTTCGCGGAGTACCAGCCCTTCACCCCGATCATCGAGACCCTGCGCGGACTGCTGGAGGGCAACCCGTCCAGCGGTGACGCCACCGCGGCCGTCGCCTGGTGCGTGGGCTTCACCGTCCTCGGGTACGCCTGGGCGGTCTCCACGTTCAAGAAGCGGGCGTGACCGCGACCGGAACCCCACACCGGCGAAGTCCGCACCACCCACCGAGCCGCCTCGGCGAACCCCCGTCGCCGAGGCGGCTCCGTGCTGTCCGCATCCGGCCCGCAGGCAGATCCCGGCAGGGGCGGGACCCGGCCCGTCCGGCGGGTGAGGACCGGGGTCCGGGGCGGCGCCCCGACACCCGGCGGCGGGCCGCACGTCCACGACGGCGGGGACAAGACGGCGGCCGCCGGGACCGGAGGAACCCGGTCCCGGCGGCCGCCGTCTGCCGCGTGGCCGCACGCGCGCGCACCGCGCCCCGTCACTCCCGGGCGGCCGGGCCGAACCAGGTGGTGAGGGCGTCCGCCAGCCCGTCGAGGTCCGGCGCGTCGGCATCGGCCGCCCACGCCACGTGGCCGTCGGGGCGGATCAGGACCGCCGCGGGGGCGGGGATCCCGCCCAGGCCCGGGATCTGCCACTCGGCGTCCTCGCTGCGCGCCTCGACGAAGTCCACCCGGCCGGCCCAGCCGCGGGCGACCCCGGCGAGCTCCGCCGTGCCCGTCAGGTCGAGCAGCACCGCGTGGCCCTCGTACAGCAGCTCGTAGACGAAGGTCTCGCCCTCGGAGGTCTTGAGGTCGGCGTCCGGGACCCGGCGGCCCGCCAGCGGGTGGGTGCTGTCGGCGGGGTAGCGGATGTCCAGGGCGTTGAGCATGTGCCGCAGCTTCGTGTTGACCTCGTCGAAGACCATCAGCGAGCTGAAGACCTCGCGCAGGGCGTCCGTCTGGGCGCCCGGGCGGGCCAGGGCCGCCTGCGCGCGGGTGTTGTGCAGCACCCGCTCGCCGACCGGGTGGCGCTCGTCGTGGTAGCTGTCCAGCAGGCTCTCGGGAGCCTTGCCGAGCACCACCGACGCGAGCTTCCAGCCCAGGTTGACGGCGTCCTGCACGCCCATGTTCAGGCCCTGCCCGCCGGCCGGGAAGTGGATGTGCGCCGCGTCTCCCGCGAGCAGCACCCGGCCCCGGCGGTACTCCGCCGCCTGCCGGGCGGCGTCGTTGAAGCGGGAGATCCACCGCGGGCTGTGCATGCCGAAGTCCGTGCCCGCGAGCCGGATCAGCGCCTCGCGCAGCTGCTCGAAGGTGGTGGGCTCGTCGCGGTCGACCACCCGGTCGTACTCGGAGGTGATCACCCGGTACCAGCCCGAGCCCGGCTCGAAGGAGACGGCCGAGTAGTCGCCGCCCGCCACGCGCCGCACCCAGATGTAGTCCTCGGGCAGGTCGGGCAGCTCCACGTCGCCGATCAGCGAGGTCATGGTGGGCGCGGTGCCGGGGAAGTCGATGCCCGCCAGCTTGCGGACCGCGCTGCGGCCGCCGTCGCAGCCCACGAGCCAGCGGGTGCGCAGGGCCGCCGGTCCGCCTTCCGCCGCCCCCAGCTCGACCGTGACCCCGTCCTCGTCCTGGGAGAGCCCGGTCACCTCGGCGGAGCGGCGGATCCGCACGCCGAGCTCCAGCGCCCGCTCCTCCAGCAGCTCCTCGATGGCGGACTGCAGGATCATCAGCGGGTAGGGGTGCCTCGATTCCGACTCGTCGAAGTCTAGAAACAGGGCGGAGAAATGCCCGACCGGCTGCAATTCACCGGCCTCGAGAAACCGGTCCAGGATTCCGCGCTGGTCGAGCACCTCAAGGGTGCGGGAGTGGATTCCGCCGGCCCGCGACTCGCCGGTGCGCCCGGCGAGCCGGTCGACCACCAGCACGTCGACGCCCGCCAGCCGCAGCTCACAGGCGAGCATCAGGCCCGTCGGCCCGGCGCCCGCGATCACCACGTCCGCATCGATGTCCCTGTGTTCCACGTCGTTCCCCTCATTCCACTGCGCCTCTAACGTCGTTGAATCACCATCACGTTCACTGAACGCGATTCGGCCGGTCAATAAACGCGGTGCCAGGGCGCGGCAAGCCGCCGCCGAACTTGCCCTGTCCCGCCGGCGGGACGCCCCCGGGGACCCCGGCGCCGCAGGTCCGCGGCCCGGCGCTCAACCCCCGTGGACGAACTGCCGGCCGCATCGCCGGAACGGTGTGATCGGCCGCGCATTCACGCGAGACTCGGTCCGGCCATTCGGCGAATTCGTCTCGCCGGCGGGACGGGCGGCGGCGGCAGGCCCCTGTGGCCGAATTGGTGGCGACGGTCCGGAAGACAGGGCCGCAGACGACGCGAGCGGGCACTCCCGGTCGGTGGAGAAAAGGAAGAGTTCCAATGGAATCGGTGCAGGTGTCGCTGGCGCAGGAAATCGCGGATATCTGGGGTGAGTACCTCAACTCCGGCCAGGTCGGCGTGGAAGACGACTTCTTCGTGCTCGGCGGCAACTCGCTGACCGGCATCAAGATCATCGAGCGGGTGGCGCAGGACTACGGCGTCCAGCTCTCCGTGCGCGATTTCTACCTCGCGCAGACCCCGGCCCGCGTCGCCGAGCTGATCGAGCAGGGGAGGGCCGCGGCGTGAGGCTGACGCCCGGCCCGGCGCGCGAGGTCGACCTCGACAGCCTCGACCTGTTCGACCTCGACCTCTACACCTCGGGCGACCCGCACCCCGTCTGGGACGTCATGCGGGCCCAGGCGCCCCTGCACCACCAGTACCTCCCGGACGGCCGCGAGTTCTGGTCGGTCACCCGGTACGAGGACGTCCGGCGCGTGCTCAGCGACCACCGCGAGTTCACCTCCGAGCGCGGCACGGTCCCCACCCACCTCGGGACGGACGACCCCGCCGCCGGCGTGCTGATGACCTCCACCGACCCGCCGCGGCACACCGAGGTCCGGCGGCCGCTCGGCTCCAAGCTCACGGCCCGCGCGGTGCAGTCCTGGGAGGACAAGATCCGCGCCACGATCGTGCGCTTCCTGGAGCCCGCGCTCGACGGCGAGGTCTTCGACCTGGCCGAGAAGGCGCTGCTGCTCCCGGCGCTGGTCACGGGCCCGCTGCTCGGCCTTCCCGAGAAGGACTGGGAAGAGCTCGTCCAGCTGACCGCGATGGTGACGGCCCCCTCGGACCCGCACTTCCAGATCTCCAGCGAGGCCGCGACCCTGGCCATCTCCCACCACGAGCTCCTCAACTACGTGCGGGACTGGGTCAAGACGCGCCGGAACACCGGTGAAGAGGACGAGAGCCTGCTCCACCACCTCATGACGTTCCGCCCCGGCGGCGTGCCGCTGGGCGACGAGGAGATCGCCCTCGACGGCTACAGCATCCTGCTGGGCGCCAACGTCACCACCCCGCACACCGTCTCGGGCACGGTCGAGGCGCTCATCGAGCGCCCCGTCCAGTACGAGAAGGCGGCGGCCGACCCGACGCTCATCCCCAACCTCGTCGAGGAGGGGCTGCGCTGGACCTCGGCCGCGTGCAACTTCATGCGGTACGCCGTCAAGGACGTCGAGATCGCCGGGGGCACCATCCCGGCCGGCGGCGCGGTCGTCGCGTGGATCGGCTCGGGCAACCGGGACGAGTCCATGTTCCCCGACCCGCACACCTTCGACATCACGCGGGCCGGTGCCAAGCGCCACGGCGCCTTCGGCTTCGGCACGCACTTCTGCATCGGCGCCCCGCTGGCCCGGATGACGCTGCGCATCTTCTTCGAGGAACTGCTCGGGCGCTTCGAGTCGCTCGAACTCGCCGGCGAGCCGACCCACCTGCGGTCGTACTTCATCGCCGGCATGACCCACCTGCCCATCATCGGGAAGAAACGGCAGACGCCATGACCACCGGAACCGCCGCCGCCACTTCGCCGTGGTTCGTCCGGCCGCCGTCCGCCGAGCCCGCCGCCCGGCTGTTCTGCTTCCCCTTCTCCGGGTCCGGGGCCTCGGCGTTCAGCGCCTTCCCGGCCGAGATCGGCGGGGCCGAGGTGCTGCCCGTGCAGTTCCCCGGCCGCGAGAACCGGCTGGGCCACCCGCACTACGGCACGTACGAGAACCTGGCCGACGCCCTCGTCGAGCCGCTCGAACCGCTGCTGGACCGGCCGTACGCGATCTTCGCGCACTGTGCGGGCGCGATGCCCGCGTACGAGACGGTCCTGCGGCTCGCCGAGCGGGGCCTGCCCGGCCCGCAGTGCCTCATCGTGTCGGCCCAGCCGGCCCCGCACGAGGCCCACCTCGACCGGATGCTCGGCCTCACCGAGGACGAGCTGCGCGCCGAGCTGGAGGCGTTCCTGCGCGGCCGGGGCATCGAGCCCCGCCCCGACATGGTCGGCCTGGGCATGCTCGTGCTGCTCCGCGACCACGCCGCCGCGGGCGCCTACCGGCGGTCCGAGCCGGCCAAGGTGGACTGCCCGGTCGTCGTCGTGCACTGGAAGGACGACACCGACGTCAGCCTCGAGGAGCTCGACGGCTGGCGCAGGTACGCGGACTCGGTCGAGTTCCGGGTGGTCGAGGGCGGCCACTACGACTTCATGGACGCGCCGGACGAGCTGCTGGAGCTGCTGTCGTCCTGGCGGTGACGGCCCTGCCGTCCACAAGAGCATTTTGCCGAGGGAACCGGAAGGAATTCGTATGAGTGGCGCAGGCGCCGATATTGCCGTCATCGGGATGTCGTGCCGGTTCCCCGGTGTGCACAACGTGCGTGAGTTCTGGCAGTTGCTGCTCGACGGGGAATCGACCGTGGGGACCTTCCCGGAGGACCGGCCGACCGGCTCGGACTTCCGGGCGCACCCGGACGGGGACACCCTGAAGTCGGGCTCGTTCCTCGACTCCGTCGACGGGTTCGACGCGGAGTTCTTCGGCACGAGTGCCGCCGAGGCCGCCGCCATGGACCCCGTGCAGCGGCTCGGGCTGGAACTCGCCTGGGAGGCCGTGGAGGACGCCGGCATCGCGGCGGGCAGCCTCGCCGGCCGCGAGGTCGACGTCGTGGTCGGCAGCGGCCCCTCCGGGTACGAGCTGCTGCGCAAGCTCTCCGGCAGCGACCGGGACGACCACTACGCCGCGCTCGGCTCCAGCGGCGCACTGATCGCCAACCGGATCTCCGGCCTGTTCGACGTCCGCGGCATGAGCTTCTGCGCCGACTCGGGCCAGTCCTCCTCGCTCGTCTCCCTGGCACTGGCCTGCGACCGGATCGCCGGCGGATCGGTGGACATGGCGCTGGCGGGCGGCGTGGAGCTGGTCGTCGACCCGGAGTCGGGAGCCGGCCTGGCCAACCTGGGCGCCCTCTCGCCCGACGGCACCTGCTTCCCCTTCGACGAGCGGGCCAACGGCTTCGTCCGCGGTGAGGGCGGGGCGTTCGTCCTGCTCAAGCGGCTCGACCGGGCCCTGGCCGACGGGGACCACGTCTACGCCGTGGTGCGCGGCTGGGGCGTCGCCAGCGGTGGCGCCTCCGCCCGGATACCCGACCCCAGCCCCACCGGGCAGGCCGCCGCCGTCCGGGCCGCCCTGGCCCGCGCCGGAGTCCCGTTCGACGAGGTCGACTACGTCGAGGCGCACGGCACCGGCACCCGGATGGGCGACCCCGCCGAGGCCGCGGGCCTGCGCGAGGTGATCCGGGAGACCGGCCGCAGCCGCCCCCTCGTGATCGGCTCGGTGAAGGCGAACGTCGGCCACCTGGAGCCGGCCGCCGGCATCGTCGGCTTCGTGAAGTCCGCGCTCTGCGTGGACCGGGGCCACCTGGTCCCGAGCGTGAACTTCCGCGCCCCCAACCCCGGCATCCCCGACTTCCACGAGGACTTCGAGGTGGTCCGGGCCGCGCGGCCCTGGCCGGGCACGGCCGAGCGGCCGCGCCGCGCCGGAGTGTCCTCGTTCGGCCTGGGCGGCACCACCGCCCACGTCATCCTCGAACAGGCCCCCGAGCAGCCCGCGGAGCCCCGCGCCGCCGCGCCCGCCGGCCCCGAGGCGGTCCGCGCCGGAGCCTGCGGCGTGCTGCCCTGGGTGCTGTCGGCGCGCTCCGAGCCGGCCCTGCGCGCGCAGGCGGCCCGGCTGCGCGAGTTCCTCGCCGCGGACCCCGCCCTGCCGGCCGCCGGCATCGGCCACTCGCTGGTCGCCGCCCGCGAGCTGTTCGACCACCGCGCGGTGGTGCTGGGCGGCAGCCGCGAGGAGGCGCTCGCCGGCCTCGAACTGATCGCCGCGGGCGGGGACTCGGCGCAGGCGGTCCGCGGCTCGGCCGCCGGCCCCGCCGGCCCGGTCGTCTTCGTCTTCCCCGGCCAGGGCTCCCAGTGGCTGGGCATGGGCCGGCAGCTGTACGCCGAGTCCGAGGTGTTCGCGCGGGCCGTCGACGCCTGCGAGAAGGCACTCGCCCCGTACGTGGACTGGTCCCTGGTGGACGTGCTGACCGGTGCGGAGTCGGCCCCCTCCCTGGACCGGGTGGACGTGGTCCAGCCCGCCCTGTTCTCGATGATGGTCTCGCTGGCGGAGCTGTGGCGCTCGCTCGGCGTGGTCCCCGACGCCGTCGTGGGCCACTCCCAGGGCGAGATCGCCGCCGCGTGCGTCTCCGGCGCGCTGTCCCTGGAGGACGCGGCCCGCATCAGCGCCCTGCGCAGCCGGGCCCTGATCGACCTCACCCCCCTCGGCGGCGGGATGAGCGCGGTGGGCGCCCCCGACACCTGGGTCCGCGACCGGCTGGAGCAGTGGTCCGGGCGGCTGTCGGTGGCCGTGGTCAACGGCCCGGCCTCCGTGGTCATCGCCGGCGACGGCGCGGCCCTCGACGAGTTCGCCGCGATGGCGGACGGCGAGGGCGTGCGGGTCCGGCGGGTCAAGGTGGACTACGCGTCCCACTCCCACCACGTCGAGAGCATCCGCGAGCGCCTGCTCGCGGACACCGCGGGCATCACCCCGCGGGAGTCGGCGGTGAAGTTCTACTCCACCGTCACCGGCGGGCTGCTCGACACCCGCGCGCTCGACAGCACGTACTGGTACGACAACCTGCGCTCGATGGTCCGCTTCGGCGAGGTCGTCGAAGCCCTCATGCACGCGCACGGCGGGGCCTTCGTCGAGGTCAGCCCGCACCCCGTGCTCCAGGTGGCGATGGAGGAGGCCGCCGAGCTGCCGGCCGTCCCGCCGGTGGTGGCCAACACCCTCAACCGGCGCGACGGCAGCGCGGCCAAGGTCCTCGCCTCGCTGGCCGAACTGCACGTCCGCGGGGTGCCGGTGAACTGGCAGGCCGTCTTCGCCGGGCACCGCCCGCAGCGCACCGCCCTGCCCACGTACGCCTTCCAGCGGCAGCGGTACTGGCTGACGGCGTCCGGGGACCCGGCCGCCGGGCAGCAGGCCGCCGTGCCGCAGGCCGGGCCGGGCACCGCCGCCGTGGAACTGCCCTCGGAGGACGCGGCCGTCGCCCTCGTCTGCGCCGAGACCGCGGCCCTGCTGGCCGGCAACGGCGTGAAGCTGACCGGCACCGACCTCGAGGCGCGGGCCGCCGAGACCTTCAAGGTCCTGGGCTTCGACTCCTCGATGGCCGTGGCCCTGCGCAACCGGCTCGCCGCGGCGGCCGGGGTGCGGCTGCCCGCCACCGTCGCGTTCAGCCACCCCACGCCCCTGGCGCTGGCCCGCCACATCTTCTCCCTCGTGGAGCCGCAGCCGGCCGGTGGCGCACCGGAGCCGGCGGCGGAGGAAAGCCTGGAAAGCCGTACGGACGACGACCTGTACGCACTGATCGACCGCGGCTACATGTAGCCCGGCCGCGGCCGGCGCCGCGCCGTACACCTGTTTTTCGAAGCAACTTTGGGGGAGGCCCTGGTGGAGGAAGTCGACAAGCTCCGGTCCTACTTGCGACGCGCCGTCGGCGACGCGCAGGACCTGCGCGAGCGGGTGCGCGAGCTGGAGGAGGCCGCACGCGAGCCGATCGCGGTCGTGGGTGCGGGATGTCGCTTCCCGGGCGGGGTGACGTCCCCCGAAGGCCTGTGGGACCTCGTGTCCGGCGGGGTGGACGCCATCACCGGATTCCCGGAGGACCGCGGCTGGGACCTGGAGGCCCTGTACTCCGAGGACCCCGAGACCCCCGGGACCGTGACCACGCGCTCCGGCGGGTTCCTCCACGACCTCGCGGAGTTCGACGCGCCGTTCTTCGGCATCAGCCCGCGCGAGGCGCTGGCGATGGACCCGCAGCAGCGGCTGATGCTGGAGACCTCGTGGGAGGCGCTGGAGCGGGCGGGCATCGACCCGGCCGCCCTGCGCGGCACCGCAACCGGCGTGTTCACCGGCGTCTACACCACCGACTACGGCCCGCGGATGGGCGGGGCCGCGGCCGGCGAGGCCGAGGGCTTCCAGCTCACCGGCACCCTCCCGAGCGTGGCCTCGGGCCGGGTCTCGTACGCCCTGGGCCTGGAGGGCCCGGCGGTGTCCACCGACACCGCCTGCTCCTCCTCGCTCGTCGCCGTCCACCAGGCCGTGCGCTCCCTGCGCTCCGGCGAGTGCACGCTCGCCCTGGCCGGCGGCGTCTCCACCATGCCGACCCCCGGCCTGCTGGTGGAGATGAGCCGCCAGCGCGGCCTGTCCGGCGACGCGCGCTGCAAGGCGTTCGCGGACGCCGCCGACGGCACCGGCTTCTCCGAGGGCGCGGGCGTCCTCGTCCTGGAGCGGCTCTCCGACGCGGTCCGCAACGGCCACAGGGTCTGGGCCGTCATCCGCGGCTCGGCCACCAACCAGGACGGCGCGTCCAACGGCCTGAGCGCCCCGAACGAACTCGCCCAGCGCAAGGTCATCCGCGCCGCCCTCGCCGACGCCGGGCTGCGCACGGCCGACGTGGACGTGGTCGAGGCGCACGGCACCGGCACCCGCCTCGGCGACCCGCTGGAGGCCGAGGCGCTGCTGGCCACCTACGGCCAGGACCGCGAGCCGGGCAGCCCGCTGTGGCTGGGCTCCCTGAAGTCCAACATCGGCCACACCCAGGCGGCCGCCGGGGTCGGCGCCATGATCAAGACGATCATGGCCCTGCGCCACGGGGTCCTGCCCAAGACCCTGCACGTGGACCGCCCGTCCACGCACGTGGACTGGTCGACCGGGGCCGTCGAGCTGCTGACCGAGGCCCGCGAGTGGGCCACCGCCCCGGGCCGCCCCCGGCGCGCCGGGGTCTCCGCCTTCGGCATCAGCGGCACCAACGCCCACGTCATCCTGGAGCAGGCCCCCGAGACCCCCGAGGCACCCGAGGGCGAGCCGGCCGACGCGCCCGCGACCCCCGCCGCCCTGCCGCTCGTGCTGTCGGCCCGCTCCCCGGAGGCCCTGCGCGAGCAGGCCCGGCGGCTGCACGCGCACCTGGCCGCGGACGCGGACCTGCCGCTCGCCGGCGTGGGCCACGCCCTGCTGACCACCCGCTCGCTCTTCGACCACCGCCAGGTGGTCGTCGGCGCCGACCGCGACGGGCTGCTCGACGGCCTGGCCGCGGCGGCCGCCGGCGGGGACTCCGGCCCGGCCGCCGTGGTCTCCGGGACCGCCCGGCCCGTCGGCAGGACCGTGTTCGTCTTCCCCGGCCAGGGCTCCCAGTGGGTGGGCATGGGCCGGGAACTGTGGGAGTCCTCCCCGGTGTTCGCCCGCCGGATGCAGGAGTGCGCCGACGCACTGGCCCCGCACGTGGACTGGGACCTCCACGAGGCGCTCGGCGACGCCGACGCGCTCCAGCGCGTGGACGTGGTCCAGCCCGTGCTGTGGGCCGTCATGGTCTCGCTCGCCGAGGTCTGGCGCTCGTACGGGGTGCAGCCCGCGGCCGTGGTCGGCCACTCGCAGGGCGAGATCGCCGCCGCCTGCGTCGCCGGCGCCCTGTCGATCGAGGACGCCGCGAAGGTCGTCGCCCTGCGGTCCAAGGCGATCCTGGCCCTGTCCGGGCTCGGCGGCATGGCCTCCATCGCCCTGCCGGTGGACCAGGTCCGCGCCCGCCTGACGGACGGGCTGTCGATCGCCGTGGTCAACGGCCCCTCGGCCGTGGTCGTCTCCGGCGACGTGGCCGAGCTGGACGCCCTCCTCGCCGCCTGCGAGGCGGACGAGGTGCGGGCCCGCCGCGTACCGGTGGACTACGCCTCGCACTCCCGCCACGTGGAGGCCATCGAGGGCGAACTGGCCCGGGTGCTCGCCGGCCTGAGCCCGCGCACCTCCGAGGTGCCCTTCTTCTCGACCGTCACGGCCGACTGGCTGGACACCACCGTCATGGACGGCGGCTACTGGTACACCAACCTGCGCCAGACGGTCCGCTTCGAGGAGGCCACCCGGGCGCTGGCCGCCCAGGGCTTCCGCTTCTTCATCGAGTCCTCCCCGCACCCGGTCCTGACCATCGGCATCGAGCAGACCCTCGACGGCGCGGGCGCCGAGGCCGCCGCCGTGGGCACGCTGCGCCGCGGCGAGGGCGGACTCGCCCGCTTCTACCGGTCGGCAGCCGAGGCCTTCACGACGGGCGTGGCCGTGGACTGGGCGAAGGCCTTCCCGGGCGCGGACGGCCGGCAGGTCGAGCTGCCCACGTACGCCTTCCAGCGCCAGCGCTACTGGCTGGACACCCCGGCCGAGTCCACCGCCCTGAGCACCTCGGACCACCCGCTGCTCGACGCCGTGATCGACCTCCCCGCCGACGGGGAGCACGGCGGCGTGGTCGCGAGCGGCCGGCTGTCGCCGGAGCGCCAGCCCTGGCTGGCCGAGCACGTGGTGCACGGCGCCGTCCTGGTGCCGGCCGCGGCCCTGCTGGAGATGGCCCTGTGGGCGGCCGACAAGGCGGGCGCCGCAGCCGTCGAGGAACTCACCCTGGAGGCCCCGCTCGTGCTGTCCCGCACGGGCGAGCGCGAGATCCGCATCGTCGTCGATGCCAAGAACGTGGTCTCCGTGCACTCGCGCGGCGAGGGCGAGACCGAGTGGACGCGCAACGCCGCGGGCGTCGTCGGCACTGGGACCGCCGTGGCGGGACCCGCCGCGGAGAGCCTCGCCGCCTGGCCCCCCGCGGGCGCGGCCGCCGTCTCCGCCGAGGAGGAGTACGACCGGCTGGCCGGGCTCGGGTTCGCCCACGGGCCGCTGCTGCGCGGCCTGCAGAAGGTCTGGCGCCGCGACGGGGTCCTGTTCGCCGAGGTGGAGCTGCCCGCCCTCGACGGCGCGGAGCGCGGCCGCTACCGGATCCACCCGGCGCTGCTGCACGCCGCGCTGCTCCCGGCCGGACTCGGGCAGCCGGGCGGGGGCTCCGGCTCCGAAGGCCTGCTGCCGTACCGCTGGACGGGCGTCCGCGTGGACCCCGCCGCCCGGCCGGCCGCCCTGCGCGTGCGCCTGGCGCCCGCCGGGGAGGAGGCCCTGTCCCTGTCCCTCGCGGACCAGGACGGCGCCCCCGTCGGCACGGTCGCCTCGCTGGCCCTGCGGCCCGCGGACGCGGACGCGCTGTCCGCGCTCGGCTTCGACCACCGGGAATCGCTGTTCCAGGTGGACTGGGCCCCCCTCGCGGCCGCCGGCTCCGGCGCCGACCGGTACGCGGTGCTGGGCGACCCGGCGGAGGTCGCCGCGGTCCTCGGCGAGGGGGTCGAGGTCCACGCCGGTCTCGCGGAGCTCGCCGCCGCCGGCGGGGAGGTCCCGCCGGTCGTCATCGCCCCCGTCGGCACTCCGTCCGGGGACGGCGCCGACACCCCCGCCCGGGTCGCGCAGACCCTGCACCGGGTGCTGCGGTGGACGCAGCAGTGGCTCGCCGGGGACCCCTTCGCCGACTCCCGCCTGGTCTTCGTGACCGAGGCCGCGGTCCGCGACGAGGCGGTCTCCCACGCCGACCCCGCGGCGGCCGCCGTCTGGGGCTTCGTGCGCACCGCGCAGACCGAGAACCCGGGCCGCTTCACGCTCGTGGACACGGACGGCACCCCCGCCTCCTGGGCCGCCCTGCCCGCCGCCGCGGCCGGCGGCGAGCTCCAGGTCAAGCTCCGGGCCGGGACGGCCGCCACCCCCGGGCTGGTCCGCGCCGAGGGCGCCGACACCGCCGACGCGGTGCCCCCGCTCGGCGAGGGCACCGTACTGATCACCGGCGGCACCAGCGGCCTCGGCGCCATGCTGGCCCGCCACCTCGTGACCCGCCACGGCGTCCGCCGGCTGCTGCTGACCAGCCGGCGCGGCCAGGCCGCCCCGGCCGCCGCCGCCCTGCAGGAGGAGCTGACCGCGGCGGGCGCCGAGGTCGCGATCGCCGCGTGCGACGTGGCGGACCGCGCGGCCCTCGCCGCCCTGCTGGACTCCGTACCGGCGGAGCACCCGCTGACCGCGGTGGTCCACTGCGCGGGCGCCCTGGCCGACGGCGTGGTCGAGGCACTGACCGGCGAGCAGGTGGACGCGGTCCTCGCCGCCAAGGCCAACGGCGCCTGGTACCTGCACGAGCTGACCCGGGACCTGGACCTGTCCGCCTTCGTGCTGTTCTCGTCGATCGCGAGCGTGGTCGGCACGGCGGGCCAGGCCAACTACGCGGCCTCCAACGGCTTCCTCAACGGCCTCGCGGAGCTCCGCCGGGCCGAGGGCCTGACCGCCACCGCGCTGTGCTGGGGCTTCTGGGCCGAGCGCAGCGAGATGGTCGCCGACCTCGTCGACACGGACGTGGTGCGCCTCCAGCGCCAGGGCGTGCTGCCGATGGCCTCGCAGGAGGGCCTCGCCCTCTTCGACCTGGCGGTCTCCCTGGACCGGGCCGTGCTGGTGCCGGCCCGCCTGAACCCGGCCGCCCCGGGAGCGGGTTCGCCGCTCCTGCGCACGCTGGCCGGCCCGGCCGCCGGCGGCGCGGCGGGCCCGGAGGCCGCCGGGGCCGGCCTGGCCCGGCAGCTGGAGTCCGCCTCGCCCGCCGAGGCGGAGGCCCTGCTGCTGGACGCCGTACGGGCGCAGACCGCGCTCGTGCTCGGCCACCCCGACACCGCGAAGATCGGTCCCACCGCGACCTTCAAGAAGCTGGGCATCGACTCGCTCACGGCGCTGGAGCTGCGCAACAAGCTGTCGGCCGTCATCGGCCGCAAGCTGCCCGCCACCCTCGTGTTCGACCACCCGAACCCGACGGCCCTCGCCCAGTTCCTGGCCGCGTCCGCCGCACCCGCGTCCGCCGCCCCGCAGTCCCCCGTCGATCACCTGGCCAAGGAGATCGAGGGGCTGGGGGCCCGGCTGGAGGAAGCGTTCCTCCAGCTGGCGCAGGAGGACCAGACCACCATTTCCACTCTGCTCGGCGAGCTTCAGGGCCGAGTCCGTTCGATGGCGAGCGCCGGATCTCCGGTCGGGATCGCCGACCAGATCAGTTCGGCATCAGCAGCGGATCTTCTGTCGCTGCTGGACAAAGAGCTCGGCTAGGGGAGACCGTCCGATGACCACCAACGACAACAACGCCGATGTCCTCGACTACCTCAAGCGGACATCGATCGAGCTGCTCGAAACGCGCAAGCGCCTGAAGGAGCTGACGGACGCCGCCGGGGAGCCCATCGCAGTGGTGGGCGTCGCCTGCCGCTTCCCCGGCGGGGTGACCTCCCCGGAGGAGCTGTGGGACCTGGTGGACGCCGGCGCGGACGTCGTGTCGGAGTTCCCCGAGGACCGCCACTGGGACCTGGAGAACCTGTACGACCCCGAGGGCGAGCGGCCGGGCACCTGCTACACCCGGCAGGGCGGCTTCCTGTACGACGCGGGCGACTTCGACGCCGACTTCTTCGAGATCAACCCGCGCGAGGCGCTGGCCGCCGACCCGCAGCAGCGGCTCCTGCTGGAGACCTCCTGGGAGTCCCTGGAGCGCGCCGGCATCGACCCGCACTCCCTGCGCGGCACCAGCACCGGCGTCTTCGCCGGCATCGCGTACTTCGGGTACGGCAACCACCAGTTCACCCCCGAGAACATCTCGGGCTACGGACAGCTCGGCTCGCTGCTGAGCGTGGCCTCCGGCCGCATCTCGTACGCCCTGGGCCTGGAGGGCCCGGCGGTGTCCACCGACACCGCCTGCTCCTCCTCGCTGGTGACGGTGCACCAGGCGGTGCAGTCGCTGCGCCAGGGCGAGTGCGGCCTGGCCCTGGCCGGCGGGGTCACCGTCATGGCGATGCCGCAGGTGCTCCGCGAGTTCGCGCGCCAGCGCGGCCTGGCGGCGGACGGCCGGTGCAAGGCGTTCGCCGACGCGGCGGACGGCACCGGCTTCGCCGAGGGCGTCGGCATGCTCGTCCTGGAGCGGCTCTCGGACGCGCAGCGCAACGGCCGCCGGATCTGGGCCGTCATCCGCGGCTCCGCCATCAACCAGGACGGCGCCTCCAACGGCCTGACCGCCCCGAGCGGCCCGGCGCAGCAGCGCGTCATCCGGGCGGCGCTGGCCAACGCCCGCGTCCAGGCCGCCGACGTGGACGTGGTCGAGGCGCACGGCACCGGCACCACCCTCGGCGACCCCATCGAGGCCCAGGCCCTGCTGGCCACCTACGGCCAGGAGCACGAGCCGGACAACCCGCTGTGGCTGGGCTCCCTGAAGTCGAACATCGGCCACACCCAGGCCGCGGGCGGGGTCGGCGCCATCATCAAGATGATCATGGCGATGCAGCACGGGGTCCTGCCCAAGACCCTGCACGTGGACCGGCCCTCCACGCACGTGGACTGGACGGCCGGAGCCGTCGAGCTGCTGACCGAGGCCCGCCCGTGGACCACCCCCGCGGGCCGCCCCCGCCGGGCCGGCGTGTCCAGCTTCGGCGCCAGCGGCACCAACGCCCACCTGATCCTGGAGCAGGCCCCCGAGGCGCCGGCCGACGCCGAAGCCGGGGCCGCAGCCCCGGCCGGCACCGCGAACCTGCTGCCGTGGGCCCTGTCGGGCCGCTCCGAGCAGGCCCTGCGGGCGCAGGCCGCGAAGCTGCGCGCGTTCGTCGAAGCCGACCCGGCCGCCGACCTCGCCGCCATCGGCGCCTCCCTGGTGTCGAGCCGGGCCCGGTTCGAGCACCGCGCCGTCGCCCTCGGCGCCGGCCGCGACGAGCTGCTGGCCGCCCTCGCCGCGCTGGCCGACGGGGCCGAGTCCCCGGCCGTGGTGCGCGGCACGGCCGGCGAGCCCGGCGGCTCCGTCTTCATGTTCCCCGGCCAGGGCTCCAAGTGGACCGGCGTGGCCCGGGAGCTGTACGCGGAGTTCCCCGTCTTCGCCGAAGCCCTCGACGAGGTCTGCGCGAGCTTCGACGCCCACCTCCCCTTCGCCCTCAAGCCGCTGCTCCTCGCCGAGGAGCCGGAGGGCCGCGAGCGCACCGACGTCATGCAGCCGGCGCTGTTCGCCCTCCAGGTCGCGCTGTACCGGCTCCTCACCCGCTACGCCCCGCAGCCCGACCGCCTGATCGGCCACTCCGTCGGCGAGATCGCCGCCGCCCACGTGTCCGGGGCCTTCCCGCTGGACACCGCCACCCGCATCGTGGCCGCCCGCGGCCGCGTCATGCAGGCCGTCACCGAGCCGGGCGCCATGCTGGCCGTCCGCGCCTCGGAGACCGAGGTCCTCACCCTGCTGCGCCCCTACCTCCGCACCGGCATCGCCGCCGTCAACGGCCCGGAGTCGGTCGTGGTCTCGGGCCTGCGCGAGGAGGTCCACGACCTGCGCGACCGGCTCGTGGCCGAAGGCCGCTCGGCCAAGCTGCTCCCCGTGGACCACGCCTTCCACTCCCCGCTGATGGGGCCGGTCCTGGAGGAGTTCGAACTCGCGCTGCGCGCGCTGCCCCTGGCCGGCGGCGAGCTGTCCGTCCCGATCGTCTCCACCCTGCTCGGCCGCGAGGCCGGCCTCGCGGAGCTGACCTCCGTCGCGCACTGGGTCAACCACGTCCGCGAGCCGGTCCGCTTCTACGACGCCGTGGACCGCGCCCGCGAGGCCGGCGCCACCCTCTTCGTCGAGGTCGGCCCGGGCTCCACGCTCGCCGGCCTCACCAAGGACGCGTTCGCCGGCGAGGGCGTGTACGACGCCTCCGTCGTCGCCTCCGCGCGGCGCGACCGCGGGGTGGCCCAGGGGCTCGCCGGGGCCCTCGCCGAACTGCACGTCCTGGGCGTCCCCGTGGACTGGGCCGCCCTGTTCGGCACGCAGGAGCGCGTGGACCTCCCGACGTACGCCTTCCAGCACCAGCGCTACTGGATGGACTTCTTCGCCGGCGGGGCGTCCGCGGACGTGGCCTCGGCCGGCCTGTCGGCCGCCGGACACCCGCTGCTCGGCGCCGTGGTGGAGAACCCCGGCACCGACGAGCTCGTCTTCACCGACCTGTGGTCCGTGCGGACCCACGAGTGGATCGCCGACCACGGGGTGTTCGACTCGGTCGTCGTCCCCGCGACGGCCTACATGGACCTGGCGCTTTCGGTGGGCGAGCACGTCGGCTGCACCACCCTCGAAGAGCTCTCCCTCGAAGTCCCCCTGATCCTCCCCGAGACGGGCGAGGTGCAGGTGCGGGTGGTCGTCGGCGCCGCCGACGAAGGAGGCCGCCGCTCGCTGGACGTGTACTCCCGCCCCGCCGGGGACTCCGCCGCCGGCTGGACCCGGCACGCCATGGGCGGCCTGGCCCCGGGCGCCCCGCAGGGCGCCCTGGCCGAGGAGGCCCGCGCGCTCGCCGCCTGGCCGCCGGCCGGGGCCGAGCGGATCGGCTTCGACGGCCTCTACGACTCCCTCGCGGACGGCGGCTTCGACTACGGTCCGCTCTTCCGCGGCCTGCGCGAGGTCTGGCGCAAGGGCGAGGACCTGTACGCCCTCGCCACCCTGCCGGAGGGCGCGGGCGGCGGCTTCGCCCTGCACCCGGCGCTGATCGACACCGTGCTGCACGCGGTGGTCGCCGGCGGGGTCATCACCGTCACCGGCGACCAGGGCTGGATGCCCTTCGCCTGGTCCGGCGTGCACCTGGCCGGCACCTGCGGCCCGACCGTCCGCGTCCGGCTCACCCCGGCCGCCGAGGGCGTCGTGTCCCTGGTCATCGCCGACGAGCAGGGCCGCGCGGTCGCCGGCGTCGACGCGCTCACCTTCCGCCCGGCCAGCGCCGAGCAGGTCCGCGCCGCCCGCGGCGGCCGCGAGGAGTCGCTGTACGCACTCGACTGGCGCCCGGCCCCCGAGGCCGGCCGGGACGGCGCGCCGGAGACCGGCAACGGCCCGTGGGGCGTCATCGGCGCCGAGACCGGCCTCGCCGCCCGGCTGCTCGCCGCCGGCGACGGCACGGCCGCCCTGTACGCCTCCCTCGGCGAGGTCCTCGCCGGGGACGCCCCCCGCCACCTCGTCCTCGCCCTCGACGACGTCCTGCCCGCCGGCGAGGACCTGCTCGCCGCCGTCGCCGGGGCCGGCAAGCACGTGCTGGAGCTCGTACAGAAGTTCCTCGCCGAGGAGCGGCTCGCCGGCTCCACCCTGGTCGTGCTCACCGGCCTGGCCCAGGCCGCCGCGGCGGGCGACGAGGTCGCAAGCCTGCCCGGCGCCTCCGTCTGGGGCCTGATCCGCTCCGCGCAGACCGAGCACCCCGGCCGCTTCCGCCTGGTCGACATCGACGGGGAGGAGAGCTCCCTGGCCGCCTTCGCCCAGGCGCTCGCCCTCGACGAGGACCAGCTCGCGCTGCGCGCCGGCGCCCCCCTCGTCCCGCGCCTGGCCCCGGCCGCGCCCGCGGACCGGCGGCTGGAGCTCCCGGCGGAGGGCGCGTACCGCCTGGGCATCCCGAAGAAGGGCACCCTGGAGAACCTGACCTGGATCCCGTGCCCCGAGGTGGAAGCCCCCCTGGAGCCCGGACAGGTCCGCATCGCCGTGCAGGCCGCCGGCCTCAACTTCCGCGACGTCACCATCGCCCTCGGCCTCATCGACCGGACGGCCTTCGACGCCGGACTCGGCAGCGAGGGCTCCGGCACCGTGCTCGAAGTGGCCGAGGACGTCACCGGCATCGCGCCCGGCGACCGGGTCACCGGCATCTTCAACGGCTCCTTCGGCCGCGTGGCCGTGGCCGACCACCGGCTGCTCGCGCACGTCCCCGACGGCTGGAGCCACGCCGAGGCGGCCTCCATGCCGAGCACCTTCCTCACCGCCTACTACGCCCTCTTCCACGTGATGCAGCTCCGCAAGGGGCAGCGCATCCTCATCCACGCCGCGGCCGGCGGCGTCGGAACCGCCGCCGTCCAGCTGGCCCGGCACGTCGGCGCCGAGGTCTACGCCACCGCCAGCCCGGCCAAGTGGCCGGCGCTGCGCGCCATGGGCCTCGACGACGCCCACCTGGCCTCCTCGCGCGACCTGGAGTTCGTGGACAAGTTCCTCGGCGCCACCGGCGGCCGCGGTGTCGACGTGGTCCTCAACTCCCTCGCGCACACCTTCGTCGACGCCTCGCTGAAGCTGCTGCCGGGCGGCGGCGACTTCATCGAGATGGGCAAGACCGACATCCGCGACGCCGCCGTGGTCGCGGCCGAGCACCCGGGCGTCACGTACCAGGCCTTCGACCTCTACGGCACCGCCGGCCCGGACACCATCCGGGCGATGTTCGGCGAGGTCATGGAGCTGTTCGCGGACGGACGGGTGCAGCTCAGCCCGATCTCCGTGCGCAGCATCGCCGACGCCCGCGCCACCTTCCGCGAGATGAGCCAGGGCCGCCACGTCGGCAAGCTCGTCTTCGACCTCGGCGGCTTCGGCGGCGGCACCGTGCTCGTCACCGGCGGCACCGGCGGCGTCGGCTCCCTCGTGGCCCGCCACCTCGTCGCCGAGCACGGCGTGCGCAGCCTCGTGCTGGCCAGCCGCCGCGGCCCCGCGGCCGAAGGGGCCGCCGCACTCGTCGCGGAACTGGAGGGCGCGGGCGCAACCGTCCGCGTCGCCGCCTGCGACGTGTCGGACCGGGCCGCCCTGGCGGACCTGATCGCCGACCTGCCCGGCCGGTACCCCCTGACGGCGGTCGTGCACGCGGCCGGCGTCCTGGCGGACGGCACCGTCGAGTCGCTGACCCCGCAGAGCATCGACCACGTCCTGCAGGCCAAGGCCGGCGGCGCGATCGCCCTGCACGAGCTGACCCGCGGCCTGCCCCTGTCGGCGTTCGTCCAGTTCTCCGCCCTCGCCGGCACCATCGGCACCGCGGGACAGGCCAACTACGCCGCCGCCAACGGCTTCCTCGACGGCCTCGCGGCCCAGCGCACGGCGGCCGGCCTGCCCGGCCACTCGCTGGCCTGGGGCTGGTGGGAGCAGAGCAGCGGCATGACCGGAGACCTGGACCAGGCCGACTTCACCCGGCTGCGGCGCATGGGCATCGCCCCGATGCCGACGGACGAGGCCCTGGCCCTGTTCGACGCGGCCTGCGCGAGCGAGCGGGCCGTCCTCGTCCCGGCCCGCGTGGACCTCGCCGGGCTGCGCGGCCGGCCCGCCGACGAGCTGCCGCTGCTCCTGCGCGGCCTCGCCGACACCGGCCGCAGCCGCCGCGCCAAGGCGGGCGCGGCCAAGGACGGCGCCGCCGCCATCACCGACCGCCTGGCCGGCCTGCCGGC
This sequence comes from Streptomyces sp. NPDC030809, assembly GCF_055572195.1. Taxonomy (NCBI): domain Bacteria; kingdom Bacillati; phylum Actinomycetota; class Actinomycetes; order Kitasatosporales; family Streptomycetaceae; genus Streptomyces; species Streptomyces sp. NPDC030809. The sequence continues at coordinate 36,305 of NZ_JBVIDV010000013.1, read as the reverse complement.
CGACGAGGCGCAGGCCGCGGCCCTGGAATGGGTCCGCGACCAGGTCGCGGTGGTCCTCGGCCACCCGTCCGGCGCGGCCGTGGACGCCGACACCGCGTTCACCCAGCTCGGATTCGACTCGCTGACCGCCGTCGAACTGTGCAACCGGCTGGCGGCCGCCACCGGCCTGCGCCTGGCCTCCACCCTCGTCTTCAGCTACCCGACCCCCCGGGAGCTGAGCGAGCACCTCCTCGGCCTGCTGCGCCCCGAGCAGGACGCGAGTGCCGCCGAGGAGACTGAAATCCGTGAAGCGCTGCGGACCGTCTCGATCGAGAGCCTGCGGAGCGCGGGCCTCCTGGACCTGATCCTGGCGTGCGCCGGCCCGGACCGGCCGGCCGCCGCCGACGGGGACGGGGCGGACGCGGACTCCGGTGTGGACGGACTGTCCGACTTGGACCTGGACGCGCTGCTCGACCTGGCTCTGGATGAGAAGAGGTAAGTGACATGACCAACTCCGCAGATCAGACGGCGGAGGGCGCGGACCGGGTCCAGCGGGCGCTGCGGCAGCTGCTGGAGGAGCGCGACCGCCTCCGCCAGGAGAACGACGCGCTGAAGGCCGGCCACGGCGAGCCGATCGCCATCGTGTCCATGGCCTGCCGCTACCCCGGCGGCGTGACCTCGCCCGAGCAGCTGTGGGACATCGTCCGCGAAGGCCGGGACGTGGTGGGCGAGTTCCCGACGGACCGCGGCTGGAAGGACGTGTACGACGCGGACCCCGACGCCACCGGCCGCACGTACACCAGGCACGCCGGGTTCCTGGAGGGCGTCGGCGACTTCGACCCGGAGTTCTTCGGCATCAGCCCGCGCGAGGCGCTGGCCACCGACCCGCAGCACCGCCTGCTGCTGGAGACCTCCTGGGAGGCCTTCGAGCGGGCCGGGATCGTCCCCGCCGACGTCCGCGGCACCGACGTCGGCGTGTTCGCCGGCATCAGCTCCACCGAGTACGGCTGGCGCTTCCTGGAAGCGGCCCAGAGCGAGCTGGAGGGCTACCTGCTCTACGGCAGCTCCCTGAGCGTCGCCTCCGGCCGCGTCTCGTACGAACTGGGCCTGACCGGGCCCTCGGTGTCCCTGGACACCGCCTGCTCGTCCTCGCTCGTCGCCATCCACCAGGCCGTGCAGTCGCTGCGCTCCGGCGAGTCCTCGCTCGCCCTGGCCGGCGGCGCGCTGATCCTCTCGACGCCCGCCGCCCTCGTGGAGTTCGCCCGCCAGGGCGCCCTGTCGCCCGACGGCCGCTGCAAGGCCTTCTCGGACGCCGCCGACGGCACCGGCTGGGCCGAGGGCGTGGGCGTGGTGCTCCTGGAGCGCCTGTCCGACGCCCGCCGCAACGGCCACCCGGTGCTCGCCGTCATCCGCGGCTCCGCGGTCAACCAGGACGGCGCCAGCAACGGCCTCACCGCCCCCAACGGCCGCGCCCAGGAGAAGGTGATCCGGCGCGCCCTCGCCAACGCCGGGGTCGCGCCCTCCGAGGTGGACCTCGTCGAGGCCCACGGCACCGGCACCAAGCTGGGCGACCCCATCGAGGCCGGCGCCCTGCTCGCGACGTACGGCAAGGACCGCGCCGAGGGCCGGCCGCTGTGGCTCGGCTCCCTGAAGTCGAACATCGGCCACTCCCAGGCCGCCGCCGGCGTCGGCGGGGTCATCAAGACCGTCATGGCCATGCGCCACGGCCACCTCCCGAAGACCCTGCACGTGGACACCCCCTCGCGGCACGTGGACTGGTCCTCCGGCGGGGTCGAGATCCTGACCGAGGGCCGCGAGTGGACCCGCGGCAGCGGCCCCCGCCGGGCCGGCGTCTCCTCGTTCGGCGTCAGCGGCACCAACGCGCACGTCATCCTCGAAGAGGCCCCGCAGGAGGAGTCGGCGGCCGCGGACGGCACCGCCCCGGGCGTCGTCGGCGGCGTGGTGCCGTGGGTGCTGTCCGGCAAGAGCGCGGCCGTCGTGGAGCAGCAGGCCGCCCGGCTGCGCGCGTTCGTGGCCGACGACCCGCAGGCGGACCCCGCCGCGATCGCCGCCTCGCTGCTGTCGAGCCGCTCCCGCTTCGCGCACCGCGCGGTGGTCCTCGGCCGCGGCCGCGCAGAACTGCTGGACGCCCTCGACGCCCTCGCCCAGGGGGCCGAGTCCCCCGCGGTGGTGCGCGGCGCGGCCGGGCAGCCCGGCGGCCCGGTGTTCGTCTTCCCCGGCCAGGGCTCGCAGTGGGTCGGCATGGGGCGCGGCCTGTACGAGGCCTTCCCGGCCTTCGCGCAGAGCATGGACGCGTGCGCGGCCGCACTGTCCGAGTGGATCGACTTCTCGGTCCTCGACGTGATCCGCCAGGCGGAGGGCGCGCCCTCCCTGGACCGGGTCGAGGTCATCCAGCCGACCCTGTTCTCGGTCATGGTGTCGATGGCCGCCCTGTGGCGGTCCTGGGGCGTGGAGCCCGCCGCGGTGGTGGGCCACAGCCAGGGCGAGGTGGCCGCCGCGTACGTGGCCGGCGCGCTCTCGCTGCGGGACGCCGCCAAGACCGTGGCCCTGCGCTGCAAGGTCATGATGGACCTGCTCGGCCACGGGGCGATGGCCCTGGTCGCCGAGTCCGCCGAGGTCGTCGAGGAGCGGCTCGCCCCGTGGGGCAGCCTGCTGAGCGTCGGCGTGGTCAACGGCCCCCGCTCGGTGGCCGTCACCGGCGACCCGGCCGCACTCGACGAGTTCGTCGAGAAGATGAAGGCCGACGAGGTCCAGGTGCGCAAGCTCGCCGCCGCGTACGCCTCCCACTCGCACTACGTCACCCCGTACCGCGAGAAGCTCCTGGAGGTCCTGGGCGACGTCAGCCCGAAGGCCACGACGGTGCCGTTCTACTCGACCGTGTACGGCGAGCCCGTCGAGGGCACCCGCCTGGACGCCGAGTACTGGTACGCCAACCTGCGCGAGAAGGTCCTCTTCGAGTCCACCGTCCGGCGGCTGGCCGCGGACGGGGTCCGGGCGTTCGTCGAGATGAGCCCGCACCCGGTGCTGAACGCCCCGGTGCAGGAGATCCTGGAGGACCTCGACGACGCGGTGGTGCTGTCCTCCACCCGCCGCGACCGCGAGGAGGTGGAGACCGTGGTCGGCTCGCTGGCCCAGCTCCACACCCGGGGCGGGACCGTCGACTGGGACGCCCTGATCGGCGAGCGCCGCCGGGTGGACCTGCCGACGTACGCGTTCCGGCGGCAGCGGTACTGGCTCAACTCCGTGCACACCGCGGCGGCCGCCGAGGTGCCGGCGCAGGAGCAGCCCGCGGCCGGCGAGCAGTCCGCCTCCCTGGCGGACCGGGTCGCCGCCGCCTCCGGCGAGGAGGCGCAGGCGCTCGTCCTCGACCACGTCCTCGACAAGGTCGCCGTCGTGCTCGGACACCCGTCCAGCGCCTCGGTCGACCCCGACCAGGAGTTCAAGGAAATCGGCTTCGACTCGCTGCTTTCCGTCGAACTCAGCAAGCGCCTCACCGCTTCCACGGGCCACAAGCTGCGGGCGAACCTGGTCCTGAAGCACCCGTCCCCGCGGCAGATCGCCGGGCACATCACGTCCTTGCTGGTCAAGGCCTGAGCCCGCGGGTTCCAGCGCATTCCGAGCGGTTCTCCGCCCGGTGAGAGAAGTCCCGCCGGCGGGACAGGCACAAGGGCCGCGGCCGCTTGTCCCGCCGGCACCCAGTTGTATTGACCGGCTTATTCCCCTCCCGTGAAGGTGGGGTGATCTGCGAATTCCTCCGATTCTCGGACCTGTTTTCCTTAGGGGTTGATCCTGTGCGTTCGTTCGGTGCGTCACCTGCGCATAAAGGGCTGTGGCTGGCGGAGGCCGTCTCTTCCGACACGCTGAACCATGCGCTGACCATGTGGGACGTGGACGGTGCACTGGACGCGGAGCTCATGGAGTCCGTGTTCCTGCACGTCCTGGACGAGGCGGAGGTCCTGCGCGTCACGTTCCACGACGACGGCAGCGGACTGAAGCAGATCCCCCGGGAGCTCGGTGACTGGCGTCCGTTCTCCCTGGACTTCAGCGCCGAGGCCGACCCCGAGCAGGCGGCCCGCGCAGCCCTCGCCGACCTGCTGCGGCAGCCGTTCGACCTCAAGCAGGACCTGCTGTTCCGCATGGGCGTGGTCAGGCTGTCGGCCGAGCGCACCCTCGTGGTGATGGCCTACCACCACCTCATCTCCGACGGCTTCGGCACCGGCGGCCTGCTCTCGCGCCGCTTCGCCGAGGTCTACACCGCGCTGGCCCGCGGCGAGCAGGTCCCCGAGCTGCCGCACCCGTGGCACGTCGGTCCGGTCGCGGCCGAGTCCGAGCAGTACCTGGCCTCCGAGCAGTTCACCGAGGACAAGGAGTTCTGGCGCACCTACCTGGCGGACGCCCCGGCGCCCGCGCAGGTCCCCGGCGTCGCCCTCTCCGAGGCCGAGCAGGCCGTCCTCTCCGAGCCGCTGAACAGCGCCGACCGCTGGGGCGAGCTCACCGAGCCCATCGGCATGACCAGCCGCACCCTCACCGTGCCGCGCGCCGAGGCCGACGCGTGGACCGAGACCGCGAAGTCCCTGGGCGTGTGGACCTCCCAGCTGCTGTCCGCCGCCGCGGCCGTCTACTTCCGGCACCGCTGCGAGCGCCCCGAGTTCCTCATCTCGCTCGCCGTCGGCAACCGCATCGGCGTGGCGAGCCGCACCCCCGGCCTCGCGGTGAACGTGGCCCCGGTGCGCGTGAAGGTCCCCCTCTCGGCCACCTTCGCCGAGATCGCCGAGACGATGGTCGACGAGACGTACGACCTCTTCGACCACACCGCCTGCCACTACTCGGACATCCAGCGCGCGAGCGGCACCGTCCTGAGCGAGCGCGCCAGCTTCGGCGCCGTCATGAACGTCGTCGACTTCGTGGAGCAGCTCCAGTTCGGCGAGCTCAAGGCCCGCTACCTCGGCGGCACCACCGGCGCCTTCGAGGAGCTGGCGATCGGCGTCTACAACGACGGCACCCCCGACAGCGACCTGTACATCCGCCTCGACGCCCCCTCGAACCTGTACTCCCGCTCCGAGCTCCGCTTCATCGGCGAGGAGCTGATCGCCCACATCCGCGCCCTGGTGGCCGACCCCGAGACGCCGGTCGGCGCCCTCGACGTGGTGGCCGGCGCCGCCCGCGACCGGGTGCTGAGCGCGCCCGCCGCCTCCGGGCTGCCGGGTCTCACCGTCCCCGCCCTCTTCGCCCGCCAGGCCGCGCAGACCCCCGACGCCGTCGCGCTGGTGTCCGGCACGGCCGAGGTCTCGTACCGCGAGCTCGACGAGCGCGCGGACCTCGTGGCCGGGGCGCTGCGCAGCCGGGGCATCGGCGCCGGGTCGGTCGTCGCGGTGGCCCTGCCCCGCTCGGCGGACCTCGTCACCGCCCTGCTCGGCGTGGCCAAGGCCGGCGCCGCCTACCTGCCGGTGGACCCCGCGGCCCCCGCCGCGCAGGCCGCCTCCGTGGTCCGCGAGGCCGCCGCCGGCACCCTGCTCGGCGCCGACGCGGCCACCGCCGGCCCGCTCGCCGAGGCCCTGGGCCTGACCGCGCTCCTCTTCGCCGACCTCGCCGCGGGCCCCGCCGCGGGCCCCGCCGCGGGCTCCGCGGACCCTGCGGACTCCGTCCCGGCGCACCCGGACGGCCTGCTGGCCGTGGTGCCCGCCGCCGGCCCGGCCGGCGCGGTCGCCGGCGTGGCCCTGACCCACCGCAACGTGGAGCTGCCCGCCCTCGCCGGCCCGTGGCAGGAGGCCGCCCGCGGCACCGTGCTCTGGCACGCCCCGCACACCTCCGACGCCCTCGCCCTCGACCTGTGGGCGCCGCTCCTGAACGGCGGCCGCGTGGTCCTCGCCCCCGCGGGCACCCCCGACCTCGCCGCCCTGGCCGAGACCCACGGCATCACCGCCGTACGCCTGTCCGCCGCGGAGTTCGCCGCCGTCGCGGCCGAGCGCCCCGCGAGCCTCGCCGCCCTGCGCGAGGTGTGGACCGCCGGCGACCGCGTCCCCGCCGCCGCCCTGCGCCGGGTCCGCGAGGCCTGCCCCGGCCTGGTCCTCGTACACGCCCACGGCCCCGCGGAGACGGCCGGCTCCGCCGCCGCCCGCCGCCTCGCCGCGGACGCCCCCGCGGACCGCGCCGCCGAGCTCGGCGCCCCGCTCGCCCCCACCGCCCTGTACGTCCTCGGCCCCGGCCTCGCCCCCGTGCCCGCCGGCGTGACCGGCGAGCTGTACGTGGCCGGGCCCGGCGTGGCCCGCGGCTACGCCGGCCGCCCCGCGCAGACCGCCGAGCGCTTCGTCCCCAGCCCCTTCGGCCCGGCCGGCTCGGTGCTGTTCCGCACCGGGGACCGCGTCCGCCGGACCGCCGACGGCCTGGAGTACGTGGGCCAGGACGCCACCCGCGCGGACGTGCGCGGGGTCCGCGTCGAGCTCACCGAGGCCGAGGAGGCGCTCGCCGGGTTCGACGGGATCGCGCAGGCGGCCACCGCCTTCCGCACCGACCCCGCCGGCCAGCAGAAGCTCGTGGCCTACGTGGTCACCGCGGGCGGCCGCGCCGTCGACGCCGAGGAACTGCGCAAGTTCGCCGCCGCCCGCCTGCCCGAGTCCCTGCTCCCGTCGGTCTTCCAGACCGTCGCGGCCCTGCCGGTCGCGGCCGGCGGCCGGCTGGACCGGGCCGCGCTGCCGGAGCCCGGGTTCGACGACAAGAAGCACCAGGCCCCGCGCAACGAGACCGAGCAGGTCCTCGCCCGCCTCTTCGCCGAGGTGCTGGAGATCGACCAGGTCGGCATCGACGAGGACTTCTTCGACCTCGGCGGCAACTCGCTGCGCGCGATCCGCCTGACCGGGCTGATCCGCACGGAACTCCAGCAGGAGGTCTCCATCCGCCGCCTGTTCGCGGCACGCACCATCATCGGCCTTTCCGACATGTGGAAGGACCTCGCCAAGTCCAGCCGGCCGGGTCTCAAGCGCCGTACCAAGGCCGGCGCGGTCCTCTGAAACGAGGAAGGGGGCGGCCCTTTCGGAAAAAGGGCCGCCCCTTTCCGCGCAGACCTCATTCGAGCGCATTCCGCCGCGGCCGCGGCGAAGGGGGAAAGGGAATCATGGATTCATTGACCGAAGCGGTGCTGGCCGGGGCCGGTCCGGAGGAAATCGGGAAGCACGAACTCCCGGCGGAATACGAGGCCGCGTACACCCTCGCCTCGGACGTCGGGATGTTCACCGGAGTGGAGGACAAGGACGTCCGCAAGTCCCTCCACGTCGGCAAGGTCCCGATGCCGGAGATCGCGCCGGACGAGGTGGTCGTCGCCGTCATGGCGAGCTCCATCAACTACAACACGGTGTGGTCGGCCACCTTCGAGCCGGTGCCCACCTTCGAGTTCCTCAAGCGCAACGCCCGCGAGGGCGGCTGGGCCGCCCGCCACGACCTGCCCCACCACGTGGTCGGCTCGGACGCGTCCGGCGTGGTCGTGCGCGTCGGCGCCGGCGTACGGCGCTGGAAGGTCGGCGACCACGTCGTCGCCAGCTGCGTGCAGGTCGACGAGCAGGAGCCGGCCACCCACGGCGACGCCATGCTCGGCTCGGGCCAGCGCATCTGGGGCTACGAGACCAACTTCGGCGGGCTCGCCCACTACTCGGTGGTCCGCGCCAGCCAGCTGCTCCCCAAGCCCGCCCACCTCACGTGGGAGGAGTCGGCGGGCGTGCTGCTCACCGCCGCCACCTCGTACCGGATGCTGGTCGGCGCCAACGGCGCGCGCATCAAGCAGGGCGACATCGTCCTCATCTGGGGCGCGACCGGCGGGCTCGGCGCGTTCGCGGTGCAGATGGTCAAGAACGCGGGCGGCATCCCCATCGGCGTGGTCAGCTCCGAGCGCAAGGCCGAGGTGCTGCGCCGGCTCGGCTGCGACGTGGTGATCAACCGCAACGAGATCGGCATGGGCGGGGACGAGGCCCTCACCCCCGAGCGGACCATCGAGCTGGGCAAGCGGCTCGGCCGGGCCATCCGGGCGGCGGTGGGCGAGGACCCGCACTTCGTGTTCGACTACGTCGGCCGGGCCACCTTCGGCATCTCCGTCTTCGTCGTCCGCAAGGGCGGCGCGGTCATCACCTGCGGTTCGAGCACCGGCTACGACCACCACTTCGACAACCGCTACCTCTGGATGAACCTCAAGAAGATCATCGGCAGCCATGCGGCCAACCTCCAGGAGCAGGCGGAGTGCAACCGGCTGTTCCAGCTGGGCCACCTCTCCCCGATCCTCTCCGAGGTCTTCCCCCTCAAGGAGGTCGGCGAGGCCGCCCGCCTGGTGCAGCTCAACAGGCACACCGGCAAGGTCGGCGTGCTCTGCCTGGCACCCGAGGAGGGGCTCGGCGTCACCGACCCGGTCCTGCGCGAGAAGATCGGCGCGGCCCGGCTCAACCCGCTGCGCGAGCTCCCCGGCACCGCCCCGGCAGGGGTGTCCTGACATGGGCATCGGAATTCTCTCCACCGGCTCCTACCTCCCCAAGGACGAGGTGGGCAACGAGGAGGTCGCCGAGCGCGTCGGCGTCACCGCGGAGTGGATCGAGCGCAAGACGCAGATCCGGTCGCGGCGCTACGCGGCGCCCCACGAGGCGACCTCCGACCTGGCCGTGAAGGCCGCCGAACGGGCCCTGGAACAGGCGGGCCTGAGCCCGGAGGAGATCGACTACATCATCGTCTCCACCTCCACCGGCGACTTCCCCCAGCCCCCCACGGCCCACCTGGTCCAGCACGGGCTGGGCGCGTACGGCGCCGCCTGCTTCGACGTCAACGTCGTGTGCAGCGGCTTCGTCTACGCGCTGGAGGTGGCCCGCAGCCTGGTGGCCGTACGCCCCGACGCCCGCGCCCTGGTCATCGGCGCGGACGTGTACTCGCGCATCCTGGACTTCACCGACCGCAAGACGGCGATCCTGTTCGCCGACGGGGCCGGCGCCGCCGTCGTCGGCTCCGTGCCGGAGCCCTACGGGGTCATCGCGACCGACCTGTCCAGCCGCGGGGACGCGCACCACCTGATCCGCGTGGAGGCCGGCGGCAGCCGCAACCCCGCCTCGGCGCAGACCGTCGCCGAGGGCGGCCACTTCTTCAAGATGGACGGCCGCGGGGTCCGGGACTTCGTCGCCGAGCACGTCCCGCCGGCGCTGCTCGCCCTGGCGGAGCGGGCCGGGGTGGACATCCGCGACGTGGACCACTTCGTCCCGCACCAGGCCAACGGCGTGATGCTCGGCGAGGTGGTCGAGCGCACCGGCCTGGAGCGCGCGCAGACCCACCGCACGCTCATCCGGTACGGCAACGTCGGCAGCGCCTCGGTGCCCGTCGCCCTCGACGAGGCCAACCGCACCGGCGCACTGAAGACCGGCGACCTGGTCCTGCTCGCCGGGTTCGGCGGCGGCATGTCCATCGGCGCATCACTTCTGACCTGGGGAGCCCGCCCGTGACCGCGTCCACACAGCCCGCCGCCGCGGGCATCGAGCGGGTGGGTGTCGTCGGCAGCGGCATCATGGGCACCGGCATCGCGGAGCTCTGCGCGAAGGCCGGCCTGGACGTCACCGTCGCGGTCTTCTCCGAATCCTCGCTGGTGACGGCCCCGCAGCGGCTGGCCGCCTCCCTCGACCGGGGCGTGTCCCGGGGCAAGCTGACCGCGCAGGAGCGGGACGCGGCCCTGGCGCGGGTCTCGTTCACGCGCGACTTCGGCGAGCTGGCGGACCGCGGGCTGGTCGTCGAGGCCGCCAAGGAGGACGAGCACCTGAAGCTGGAGGTGTTCGCCACCCTCGACAAGATCGTCGAGGACCCGGACGCGATCCTGGCCACCAACACCTCGTCGATCCCGGTCGCCCGGATCGCCGCCGCCACCCGCCGCCCGGGCCGGGTGCTCGGCCTGCACTTCTTCAACCCGGTGCCGGTCCTGCCGCTCGTCGAGATCGTCTCCACGGTGCTGACGGACGGGGCGGTGGCCGCACGGGCCGAGGTGTTCGTCCGCGAGGTGCTGGGCAAGAGCCCGATCGCCTCCCCGGACCGGGCGGGCTTCCTCGTCAACGCCCTGCTGTTCCCGTACCTGCTGTCCGCGATCCGGATGGTCGAATCGGGCCTGGCCACGGCCGAGGTGCTCGACCAGGGCATGGTGCAGGGCTGCTCGCACCCGATGGGTCCGCTGCGCCTGGCCGACCTGATCGGCCTGGACACGACCGTGTCCATCGCCCGGGCCATGTACGAGGAGTTCAAGGACCCGGGCTACGCGCCGCCGCCGCTGCTGCTGCGCATGGTCGAGAGCGGGCTGCTGGGCAAGAAGTCCGGCCGCGGCTTCTACACGTACGCGTAGGGGCCGCACGGGCCGTACCCGCGCCCGTCAGCGGTGCGGGATGTCCACGCCCGCCGCGCGCAGGTGCGCCTCCAGCAGCTCGTTCATCCGGGCGGCGGCCGGCGCCTGGTCCTCCCGGTGGTGGTTGATCAGGCCGTAGCGGGCGGCGGCGTCCGGCCGGGCGCGGAACTCGGCCGGCATCGACAGGAGTTCGCGGTGCGCGAGCACCTTGGCGGCGAGGGCGGACGCGAGGGCGTCGAGCCGTGGGTCCTGCGGATCCCACGACTCGGCGTCCCGGCAGCGTTTCACCAGCTCGGCGTACTCGGGGTCGCCGAGCTGCTGTTCGAGCTGGGCGAGGAAGGTCTCGAAGACCTCCGGCACCAGGGCCCTGGCCAGGACCAGGGCCTCCTGCTGGAGGGCCACGTAGTCGGCGCTGAAGCCCAGACCGGCGAGCTTGTCGAGGACCTCGCAGGCGCGCTCGGGGAGCAGCAGGCGGTCACCGGAGGCGAGCCGGTGCAGCACCGCGCGCCTGGCCTTCAGCTCCTCTATCCGCTCGGTGAGCCGCCGTTCCACGTCGTCCAGGGCACGGGCGAACCGCTCGGGGTCGGCGTCGAGCAGATCGGGGATCTCGGCCAGCGGCACGCCTGCGCCGGCGAGGGTGCGGACCTGTACGAGCCGCAGCATGTCGTGCGACCCGTAGCGGCGGTAGCCGGAGAGGTCCCGTTCCGGTTCCTCGACCAGACCGAGCCGGTGGTAGTGGCGCACGGTCTTCACCGTGACGCCTGCGAACGCCGCCGCCTGACCGATCGTGAGCCCGTACGCCATGGTGTCAGGCTGCCATCCGGCCGCGGGACCGCACGCCGCAGGGCCGCACGCCGCGGGAGGCGCGCCGCCAGCCGCTGTCGAGCGCGGCGGGGGCTCCGGGCGCGGCGGGCGCGGCGGCCGTGAGGGCCCGGACGGTGGACGGGGCCGGGTGCCCGGCCGGGATCGCGGCGGTCCGCGCCGGGGCGGCCGAAGGGGTCGAAAGGGTCATGCCCCGAGGTTCCACCCTGACCTCGGGTCAGGGTCAACTCCGTACCGCACTGCGGACTCCCGGCCGCAGCACCGCCCTCCTCCCGCGTACCACCAGGGGTTTTTCGTAAAACCGCACGGGCGGTTTGTTACAGTACCCGGTAGGGGCGAGCGCTCCGGCCTGCCTCCGGCGGGCGGGCGGCCCCCGGACGACGGAGGAGTCGATGGTGAGGCAGGAACGCGCAGCGCGTACGCGCGACGCCCTGATCCGGTCCGCGGCCGAGGTGCTCGACCGAGAGGGACTTCCCAGCGCCTCGCTCGCCGCGATCAGTTCACTGGCCGGGGTGAGCGCCGGCGCCCTCCACTTCCACTTCGCCAACAAGGCCGCCCTGGCGGACGCCGTCGAGGAGGCGGCGCTGGACCGGCTCTCGGCGGTCACGGCCGGGGCCGGCGGGGCCGGCCCGGGCGGGCGCGTCCAGGGCCTGGTCGACGTCACCCACGGGCTCGCCGCCGCGCAGCGCGCGGACGTGGTGCTGCGGGCCGGCTTCGCGCTGAGCGGCGAGGCCTCCCGGCCCCGGCGGGGCGGGCTGCGGGACTGCTGGCGCTGCTGGGTCGGGGAGACCCTGGAGAAGGCCGCGGGGGAGGGGGAGTTGAGCCCCGGGGTGGCGGTCGGGGACGTGGCGGCCGCGGTGGTGGCCGCGACCGTGGGCTTCGAGGTGCTCGGGATCCGGGACCGGGCCTGGCTCTCGGCCTCCACGGTGACCCGGTTCTGGCGGCTGCTGCTGCCGACCCTGGTCCCGGCGGCCGCCCTCGGCGGCCTGCAGGCGGCGGGGAGCCGGCGGCAGCAGTGAGGGCGGGACGGGCCCCGGCCGTGCGCGAAGGCGCGCGGCCGGGGCCTTCGCATGTCCGGCGGGGGTCAGACGAGAGACAGCCCAAGGTCAGATAGAGACCACCCGGTTTGCTTAGTTCGGGGATTTTCCGGGGTCCCGCAGGCCCCTCGCGCCCCGGGCGGCACCGCCCCAGCATCCCTTGAAAGAGGGTATATCCGCAGGTCAGAGGCGGTATTCAAGAGGGCTCGGACGTGCTTGCGAATCAAACAGCGCATCCGGTCGGTTTCATATTGACAAACCGCCGGTCCTGTTTTTTACTTGCTCTGGCTCATCCACGGACAGGGGAGTAGGCGTGGACATCGAAGTACTGGGCACACTGGCGGTTCGGGAGCACGGAGTCTCCATCACGCCGACGGCCCCCAAGCCGCGACAGGTGCTGGCTCTGCTGGCGCTCCACGCCGACCAGGTCGTTCCGGTGTCGGCGCTGATCGAGGAGCTGTGGGCGGGCACCCCGCCGCGCAGCGCCCGCACCACGCTGCAGACGTACGTGCTGCAGCTGCGGGCCCTCATCGCGACCGCGCTGGAGAAGGGCGCGGCCGAGGGCGACGGCACCGGCGAGCAGCGCACCGCCAAGGACGTGCTGGTCACGCTGCCCGGCGGCTACATGCTGAACAGCAACGGCGGCACCAGCGACGTCCGCGAGTTCGACCGGATGGCCGGCATGGGCTACCGGGCGATGGACGGCGGCGACTTCCCGGGCGCGGCCCGGATGCTCCGCGAGGCGCTCGCCCTGTGGTCCGGACCCGCCTTCGCCGACGTGCAGGGCGGCATCCAGCTCGACATGGAGACCCGGCGGCTCGAAGAGACCCGGCTCTGCGCGCTCGACCAGCGCATCGAGGCCGACCTGCGGCTCGGCCGGCACCGCGAACTGCTCGCCGAACTCACCGTGCTGGCCAGCCGCTACCGCACCCACGAGAACCTGCACGGCCAGTTCATGCTGGCCCTGCACCGCTCCGGCCGCCGGGGCGAGGCGCTCGACGTCTACCAGCGGCTGCGCGCCACCCTGGTGCGCGAGCTCGGCCTGGAGCCCTCGGCCGCCCTGCGCCGGCTCCAGCGCTCGATCCTCATGGCCAGCCCCGAGAACCCGGTGGTGGCGGAACCCGCCAACGACCAGCTCGTACGCGTCGCCTGACGGCCGTTCGCCACACCATCAATGCGGCGGCGTCCCGCCCCGCCGGGCCGGACGTACGCCCGGACCGCGGGCCCAGGAGGCAGTGCCATGCAGGACAGGTCGGAGCGGACCCGCAAGGGGCTCGTCGAGGCGGGGGCAGAGATGTTCCACCGCAACGGGTACGCGCACGCCAAGCTCGTCGACATCGCCGCGTACGCCGGAGTGACCAAGGGAGCGCTGTACTTCCACTTCAGCTCCAAGGACGACCTGGCCGAGGCGGTCCAGCAGCACGCCTGCGGCCTGCTGCACGCCGCGGTGCGCGACCTGCGCGCCGCCGGGCGCTCGCCGCTCCAGACCCTGGTCGACACGACCCACTGGCTCGCCCGGAGCCTGCGCGACCAGCCGGCGATCCCGGCCGGATTCCGCATCACCGCGGAGCGTGCGGGGCTCCCCGAGCTGCCCACCGACTTCCACCGGGTCTGGCTGGGCGCGGTGTGCGCCCTGCTGGGCCAGGCCCGTCAGGCGGGCGAACTCCGCCCCGGGGCCTGCTGGGAGAGCATCGAATCGCTGGTCGTCGCGGCCTCCTGCGGCATCGAGGCACTGGCCGCCACCGGCATGCCGGACGACGAGCTGCAGCGCCGGGTGTCCGGGCTGTGGTCGCTGCTGCTGCCGAGCCTGGTCCCCGAGGGCGCGGAGAAGGACTTCCGGACCGGGACGCCCGGCACCGGACCCGCACCCCGCCCGGGCGGGACCCGTACCCGGCGGCCCGCGCCCGCGGACGGCCGGTCCCGGGCGGTGTTCTCGGGCAGCACCGCGTGACTGCGTTACCCGACGGCTTGGAGGAGCCTGCGATGACGAATGACCATTCTGCGGACGTACTGACGGACCTCATCGGGGTGCTCGGCGACGTCCTGCGGGTCAAGCCGGACAAGATCGACCCCGAGCAGACCTTCCAGTCCCTGGGGCTCGACTCCCTGCTGACGGTGGAGTTCGTGGCCGTCGTCAACACCCGGTACGGACTGCGGGTGCTGGCGACCGACCTGTACGACTTCCCGACCCCGGCGTCCTTCGCGCGCGAGGTGGCCCGGGCGGCGGGCAGCGCGGCCGCCCCCGCCCCCGCGGCCGTCCCCGCCCCGGTCCCGGCCGCCGCCCCGGCCGCCTTCGCGGCGCCCGCCGCCTTCGGGACCGCGGCCGCAGGCTCCGCGGCCCCCGGCCCCGCCCCCGTACGGCAGGCCCCCGCCCCCGCCGCGGCGACCCGTATCGCGGAGGTGCTGCGCGAGCAGCTCGCCGGGATCCTCGCCTGCGACCCCTGGGAGATCAGCACCACCGCCGAGTTCAACGTGCTCGGCGTGGACTCCATCGTGGGCGCGGAGTACATCGCCCTCGTCAACAGCGCCTTCGGCCTCCAGGAGCGGTCCGTACTGCTGTACGAGCACCCCAACCTGGCCGCCATGGCCGCGTACATCGCGGCCCGCACCGGTGCCGCCGCGCAGGACCTCGCCCCCGCCGCGGCCGCGGCCCCCGCCGCCCCGGTGGCGCAGCCGGCCCTCCGCCCGGCCGCCGCCCCGCTCCGCCCCGCCCCCGCAGCACCCGCCCCCGCTGCCGCCCCCGCCTCGGCCGCCGCCGTACCGCCGCAGCCCGGTGCGGACCTCGACGTCCTGCTGGACGCGATCCGCGACGACCGGCTCACCGTGGACGAGGCACTCGTCCTGCTCGCCCGCCGCGGCTGAGCTGTTTCCACCCTGAGAAGGAGCGCGTCCAGATGGACGAGAAGGAAGTCCTGACCCGGTTCAAGAACGGCCATCTGGACCGGGCCCAGGTGGCCGCGCTGCTGACCGGCACCGCCGGTGCCGCCGACCCGGCCCTCCCGGCCCCCGTCGTCCTGCGCCTGCCCGGCATCCCGCCCGAGCAGGACGCGGCCGGGCGGCCCGCCCCGGCCCCCGCCCTCCCCGCCCCCGCGCGCACCGCCACCGGTGCCGCCGCACCCGCACCCGCCCCCGAGGCCGGCGCGGACACCGGCCCGGTCGCGGTGGTCGGCATGGCCGGGCGCTACCCCGGCGCCCCCGACCTCGCCTCCTTCTGGCGGCTGGCCCGCGGCGGCCACGACAGCGCCGCCGTGCCGCCCGCCGGCCGGCCGGGCGACGAACCGGGCCACTACCTGGAGCGGGTACAGGACTTCGACCCGGAGTTCTTCGGCATCGACCCGCGCGAGGCCGCCCTCATCGACCCCCAGGAGCGGCTGTTCCTGGAGACCGCCTGGGAGGCCCTCGAAGACGCCGGCTGCACCGGCGGCCGCCTCGACGCCCTGACCGCCGCCGACGGAACCCCGCGCAGCCTCGGGGTGTTCACCGGCGCCGGAAGCGGCGACTACGTGCTGCTCGCGGCCCGCACCTGGCGGCGCGAGCAGCCCCGGCCGCTGCCCCGCGGCGGCCAGTGGAGCCTGCCCAACCGGCTCTCCGCCCTCCTCGGCCTCACCGGCCCGAGCCAGGCCGTCGACACCGCCGAGTCCTCCGTGCTCGTCGCCCTCCACCAGGCCGTCACCGCCCTGCACCGCGGCGAGTGCGCCGCCGCCCTCGTCGGCGGGGTCCGGCTGCTGCTGCACCCCGCCGCCCGGCGCCCCGGCGCGGGCGAAGGGGTCGGCGCCCTCCTGCTCAAGCCCCTGGCCCGGGCCCTGGCCGACGGGGACGGCATCCACTGCGTGATCCGCGGCAGCGCCGTCGGCCACACCGCCCCCGAGCCCGCACCCGCCGGACCCGGCCGCCGGTCCCGGGCCGCCCTCGGGCGCCCGCAGGCCGCCGCCCGCGCCGCCGCCTCCCTGCGCGAGGCCTGCGCCGCCCCCGCCGCGCCGCCCGCCGGCGCCGCGCCCGCCGCGGACGGGCGGGTGCTGCGCGAGGCCCTGCGCGCGGCCGGACTGGACGCACCCGCCGCAGCCGTCCGCGAGGACGCCGCATCCGTACGCGCCCTCGTCGGCGAGGCCGGTCCCGCGACCGGGGCCGCCGCCCTGACCCGCGCCGTGCTCCAGCTGCGCCACCGCATCCTGGCCCCCGGTCCGGACCGCCCCGAGGCACAGCCCTGGGACGGCGAGCGGGCGCCCGGCGCGCCCCGCCGGATATGCGTCGGCGTGCGCGGGGCCGGCGGCGTGGACGCGCAGGTGGTCCTGGAGGAGTACGTGCCCCCCGCCCCCGGCCCGGACCACGAGCCCGGCCCCGCCGCCGACCCCGCCGCCGGACCGGCCCCCGAGCTGTTCGTGCTGTCCGCCCCCACCCCCGCCCACCTGGCCGCCACTGCCCGGCGGTTCGCCGACCTGCTCGGCGGGCCGGGACCGGTGCCCCCGCTCGGGGTGCTCGCCCGCGCCCTGCGCACCGGCCGGGCCGCCATGGACTGCCGCTTCGCGGCCGTCGTCGGCGACACCGCCGAACTGCTGCGGGAGCTGGAGCGGTTCCTGGAGGGCGGCGCGCCCTGCGCCGACCTGCGCGAGGGCGGGGCCGACCCGCTGGACCTGGGCGGCGTACCCGAGACGGCCGGCTACCTCGCCGCGCTCTGGGAGTCCGGGCGCCTGCACCAGCTCCGCGGCCTGTGGCTGTCCGGGCTCGACGTGGACTGGACCGCACTGGAGGCGGCCCGGGGCGCGGCCGCCGCGGCCGTGCCGCTGCCCGCGTCCGCGTTCCTGCGCGTACCGCTGTGGCTGGACGGCGAGGAGGGGGCGGCATGACCACGCTGCCGCTCGACCCGGTTGCCCCGGGGGAGCACGAACCCGCCCCGGTCAACCTGTGGTTCTGCCCCAACGAGGACCTCGCGCCCGGCATCGCCGCCACCCTGGCCTCGTACTGGCTGGACGAGAACGAGCAGGAGGTGGCCAACCGCTTCCTCTTCGAGCGCGACCGCCGCCAGTACCTCGTCGCCCACGCCCTGGTGCGCCGGGTGCTGGCCCTGGAGACCGGCATCCCCGAGGCCGAGGCCGTCATCTGGCGGTCCTCGCGCGGGCGGCCCTTCCTCCAGACCCCCGCCGGCGGACTGCCCCGCGGGGCGGACAGCCTGGACTTCAACCTCTCGCACGCCAACGCGTACAACCTGCTGGGCGTCTCCCGCGGCCTGCGCATCGGGGTGGACGTGGAGCGGCTGGACCGCGGCGAACGCGGCCTGGACAACATCATCGCCACCTTCGCCGCCGAGGAGCAGGCCTGGATCGCCGCCGCCGCCCCCGGGCGGCCGCGCAACCGGCGCGCCCTGCGCCTGTGGACGCTCAAGGAGGCGTACTCCAAGGCCCGCGGACTCGGACTCGGCCTGCCCTTCGACTCCTTCGCGTTCACCCTCGCCGAGGACCGCGGGGTGCTCGCCTTCCGGCCGCCGGCCGACGACGCGGCGGTCCGCTGGCGGTTCCTGGAGGTCGAGCCCGTGCCCGAGGTGCTGGCCGCGGCCGCGGTCGAGGTGGACGAGGACCGCCCGCCGGCCGTCCACCTGCACCACGGATTCCCGTGGGGACGCGCCGCACCCCGCCGCCTGGTCCTGCCCGAAGCCGTCGGAGCCTGATGCCCGACCGGCCGGAAGAACATCGCACCAGGCCGCCCGGAAAAGCGCTCGAATTCCGGCGGAGAACACCCGTGAAAAAGGTCCGGACCAGATATCCCGCATGCGGTGGATTCGGGAACGACCGGTAAATCGGCAGGAAATCGGCCCGGCCCCGCGGCACGGGTTCCCGAATTCGTGTGATACATCGGGAAGGGGCCCGGGCCGCGGGCCGGGCCCTGCCCAGAAAAGAGGTATTCCGTGTCCGCCACGACCATGGCGCCGGCCGGCGCCGCCGTGCTCACCGAAGTGGCCGACGGGGTCCACGCGTACGTCCAGCCCGACGGCGGCTGGTGCCTGAACAACGCCGGCATCCTCACCGACGGCCGCCGCAGTGCGCTCGTCGACACCGCCGCCACCGAGCGCCGCGCCCGGGAGCTGCGCCGGGCCGCCCTGCGCCTGGCCCCCCAGCCCCCGCGGGCCGTGGTCAACACCCACTTCCACGGGGACCACACGTACGGCAACTTCGTCTTCCCCGAGGCCCTGGCCATCGGCCACGAGCGCACCCGGGAGATGGTGCGGACGGCCGGCCTGCACATGGCCGGGCTGTGGCCGGACGTCTGCTGGGGGGACATCGAGGTCACCCCGCCCGAGCTGACCTACCGGGACCGCACCACCCTCCACGTGGGCGACCTGCGCGCCGAGCTGATCCACATCGGCCCGGCCGCCCACACCACCGACGACACCGTGGTCTGGCTGCCCGACCGGGGCGTGCTCTTCACCGGCGACCTCGTCATGAACGGGGTCACGCCGTTCTGCGTCATGGGGTCCGTGGCGGGCTCCCTGCGCGCCCTCGGCCGGCTGCGCGCCCTCGGCGCCACCACCGTCGTCCCCGGCCACGGCCCGGTGGGCGGCCCTGAGCTCTTCGACGCCAACGAGGCCTACCTGCGCTGGATCCAGGAGCTGGCCGCCGAGGGCCTCGCGGCCGGGCTCACCCCGCTGGAACTGGCCCGCGCCACCGACCCCGGCCCGCACGCCGGGCTGCTGGACGGCGAGCGCCTGCTGCCCAACCTGCACCGCGGGTACGCCGAGGCCCGGGGCCTGCCCGAGGGCTCCCCGCTGGACGTCGGCGCCCTCTTCCGGGAGATGACCGCCTTCCACGGCCGCCCGCCGGAGTGCCGCGCCTGAGCCGGCGGCACCGCGCCCGTACGTACGAAAGGACCCCCTGCCGCAGCCGCAGCAGGGGGTCCTTTCGTACGTACGGGCGCGGGCGGGGCTCAGCCCAGCCGGTCGCCGGAGCCCGCCGCGGCCCCCGGGGCCAGCAGGCCGAACCGCCTGATCAGCTCCTCCTGCTCCCGGCGCAGCGCCTCGATCCGGTCGCCCAGGCGGGCGATCTCCCGGCCGAGTTCGAGCAGGTCCGCCTCCGGGGACGGCCGGCCGGCCGGGACCCGGGCGAGGCCGGGGGCCACCGGGAACCCGGCGCCCCCCGCCACGGGCGGGACGCTCAGGACGGGCGGCGCGGGCAGCGGGGTCGTCAGCGAGGGCGCATGGTGCAAGATCGCCTCCATCCGCTCGCGCAGGGCCGGGCCGGGCTCGATGCCCAGCTCGTCCACCAGGCGCCGACGGGCCCGCTCGTAGACCCCCAGGGCCTCCGTCTGGCGGCCGCACCGGTACAGGGCGAGCATCTGGAGGTCGTACAGCCGCTCGCGCATGGGATGGCTGGCCGTCAGGCGCTCCAGCTCCCGGACCACCTCGGCGTGCCGCCCGCTGCGCAGGTTCGCGTCGTACAGCGTCTCCAGGGTGGTCAGCCGCAGCTCCTCCAGCCGGTCGGCCTCCACCGAGCAGACCGGGCCGTGCGTGCTCCCGTCGAGTGCCGGGCCGCGCCACAGGGCCAGTGCCCCGCGCAGCAGTTCGGCCGCGTGCACCGGATCGGCGCCGAGCGCCGCCCGGCCCTCGGCGGAGAGCCGGTGGAAGCGCTGGGCGTCGGTGGTGGCCCGGCCGGGCCGCAGCAGGTAGCCGGTCGAGCGGGTCGCGATCCATTCGCGGCCGTCCGCGTCCACGGCCCCGCCCTGCAGCAGCCGGCGCAGCCGGGCCACATGGGCCTGCAGGGCGTTGGCGGCGCTCACGGGCGGGCGGTCGCCCCACAGCTCGTGGATGAGCCGCTCCGCGGACAGCACGTGGCCGGCCCGGACCACCAGGGCGCCGAGCAGCGCCCGCTGCTTCGGCCCGGCGGGCGCGATGTACGCCCCCGTGCTGCGGTCGAACACCTCCACCGGGCCCAGGACGCGGAAGTCCACCTCGGTGTCGCCGTCCGCGCCCCGGGCGCCCGATGCGCCGTGCGCGACGAAATCCATGGTGCCTCCTCCCGGCGGACTGGCGGGATCTACGGAAAGACACGAAGACCGGCGGATGCAAAGAAAAAGATGCCGGTTCCAATCCCCGGAATGGAATCTACCATCTTGTTTTCAACCCACAACCGTGCGGGCCGGAGGGCGGCTCGACACCGGCTCGAGAATTCCGGGGCACCGTACTGGACCCGGCTACCGTGCCGGAGTCGAAGTCTGTAAATCGATGGGAACTCGACGAAATAACGGAGGAGACCGTGAAGATTCAGGTTCTGGGTCCGTTGAGTGCCGAGGTCAACGGGGGCTCGATTGTTCCGACGGCTGGCAAGCCGCGCCAGATTCTGGCGCTGCTCGCGCTCTCTCCGGGGCGGGTGATCCCCGTACAGACCCTCATGGAGGAGATCTGGGGCACCGAACTCCCGCAGAGCGCGCTCACGACGCTGCAGACGTACATCCTGCAGCTGCGCCGGCGGCTGGGCACTGCCATGGGACCGGGGGTTCCGGGCAGCGCCAAGGACGTGCTCGCGACCAGGCACGGCGGATACCTGCTGCAGATCCCGCCGGGTGCGGTGGACGTGCACGAGTACGAGACGCTCGTGGCGGGCGGCCAGCAGGCGTTCGAGGAAGGCGACGACGAGCGCGCCGCCGACCTGCTCCGCAAGGCGCTGGCCCTGTGGAACGGACCGGCGCTGGTCGACGTTCGGGTGGGCCCGATCCTGGAGATCGAGGTCATGCGCCTGGAGGAGAGCCGGCTCGTCACCGTGGAGCGGCGCATCGACGCGGACCTGCGGCTGGGCCGCCATGCCGAGGTCATCGCCGAACTGGCCGAGCTGATCGCCCGGCACCCGCAGCACGAGGGCCTGCACTCGCAGGCCATGGTCGCGCTCTACCGCTCCGGCCGCCAGGCCTCCGCCCTGGACGTCTACCGCAGGCTGCGCAACCGCCTGATCGACGAACTCGGCGTGGAGCCGTCCCCGCAGCTGCAGCGCCTGCACCAGGCGATGCTCGCGGTGGACCCGGCCCTGGACGTGGTGGCGGGCCCGCGCCGCGGCTCGACGTTCGACCTGTACGCCGCCGCGCCCGCGGCCAACCGCTACACGGGCTGGTCGGAGGCTTCGTGACGGCCGCCCACCGGTTCGCCCGCACCGAAGAAGGGACGGATCAGAAGTGAAAAGCACGTGGTTCCGGCGCTACACCGCGGCCGCGGAGAACGGGCCGCGGCTCGTGTGCTTCCCGCACGCGGGGGGCTCCGCGACGGCGTACACCCAGCTGGCGCGCACCCTGCCCGCCGGCCTCGACGTGGTGGCCGTGCAGTACCCGGGGCGCCAGGAGCGCTACCGGGACGAGCCGTTCACGGACCTGGCCGCGCTCGTCGCGGCGGCGGCGGAGGAGCTGACCCGCGAGCTCGCCGCCGAGCCGGAGCGGCCGTACGCCCTGTTCGGCCACAGCATGGGCGCGCTCGTCGCGTACGAGACCGCCCGGCTGCTCGACCGGCAGGGGCGGCTGCCCGCCCCGCAGCGGCTGTTCCTTTCCGGCCGCGGCGCGCCGCACGCCCTGGAGGACAACTCCCACTACCGGAACTGGGACGACGCCGCCCTCCTCGCCGACGTCGTGCGGCTGGGAGGCACGGATCAGGCCATGCTCGAAGACCCCGACGTGCAGGACATGATCCTGCCGCCGCTGCGCTCCGACTACCAGGTCCTCGCCTCGTACCGCTGGCAGGGCGGCGAGCCGCTCGCCACCCCGATCACGGCCCTGACCGGTGACGCGGACCCGATGGTGACGGTCGGCGAGGCCGGGACCTGGCGCGGGCACACCACCGGGGACTTCGCGCTGAAGGTGTTCTCCGGCGGGCACTTCTACCTGGCCGACCACGTCGGCGGGGTCTGCGAGGCCGTCACCGAGGGGCTGCTCGCGGGCGCCGCCGCCTCCTGACCGGCCGTCCGGGCCCGCCCGCGGCCCCCCGCCAGGGGCCGCAGGCGCGTACCGCCGCCGGGCTCAAGCGGTGTTCGAGCAGGTCTCCAGCCGCCTCCTGTTGACTCTCCACGTCCAGGAGGAGTGCGGCCCGGGACCGGTGGCGCGAATCGTTCGCCGCCCAATTAAACCGTCCAAGCGGTTTGTTATTCTCCTCGCGTCCTGCCCTTTCTGCTGGCCGATCCGATGGGAGTCCACTCGCCGTGGCCACCTTCCTTTACAAACTTGGCCGCCTGGCCTTCCGGCGCCGGGGCCTGATGGTCCTCCTGTGGGTGCTGATCATGGCCGGCGTCTCCGTCGCGGCATCCTCCGCTCCGCCGCCCCCCTCCGACCAGTTCTCCATGCCCGGTACGGAGTCCCAGAAGGCCTTCGACCTGCTCAAGGAGAAGTTCCCGGCCGCCGGTGCCACCGGCGCCACCGCCCGCGTCGTGGTGCGCGCCCCCCAGGGCGCGAAGATCGCCGACGAGGGCCCGAAGGCCGCCGTCGGCACGCTGCTGGGCGAGCTGTCGAAGGCTCCCGAGGTGGTCGGCGCGACCGACCCGTACCAGACCCGGACCATCAGCAAGGACGGGACCACGGCCTACGCCGTCGTCACGTACAAGGTCACCGGACCCGAGGTGAGCGAGAAGGCCCACGACGCCTTCGACGCGATCACCGCCAAGGCCCGCAAGGGCGGCCTGACCGTCGAGGCCGGCGGCGACGCCGTCAAGATCGAGGCCGCCAAGAGCGGTTCCGCCGAGGGCATCGGCATCCTGATCTCGGCCATCGTCCTGCTGCTCACCTTCGGGTCGATGCTCGCGGCCGGCATGCCGCTCCTCACCGCCCTGTTCGGCGTCTCGGTCGGCGTCACCGCCATCACCGCGCTGGGCAGCACGCTCGGACTCTCCACCACCACCTCGTCGCTGGCCATGATGCTCGGCCTCGCCGTCGGCATCGACTACGCCCTGTTCATCGTCTCGCGCTACCGCTCCGAGATGGCCGAGGGCCGCACCCGCGAGGAGGCGGTCGGACGCGCCGTCGGCACCGCTGGCTCGGCCGTGGTCTTCGCCGGCCTCACCGTCATCGTGGCCCTGGCCGGCCTGTCCGTGGTGAACGTCCCGCTGCTCACCAAGATGGGCCTCGCCGCCTCCGGCACGGTCGCCATCGCCGTCCTCATCGCGCTCACCCTGGTCCCGGCCCTGATCGGCTTCGCCCCGTTCAAGGTCCTCAGCCGCCGCGAGCGCCACCTGTTCTGGCCCCAGCCGCTCAAGCCCCGCAAGGAGCGCGCGGCCGCCAAGCGCAGCGCCAAGGCCGCCAAGCGCGCCGGGAAGAAGGACCCGAACCGGCCGAACCTCGGCTCCCGCTGGGCCGGTTACGTCCTGCGCCACCCGATCGCCGTCCTGCTGGTCGGCGTCGTGAGCCTCGGCGCCCTCGCGGTGCCCGCCGCGAGCCTGGAGCTCGGCCTGCCGGGCGAGGGCACCATGGCGGAGGAGACCACCCAGCGCAAGGCGTACGACATGCTGTCCGAGTCCTTCGGCGCCGGCTTCAACGGCCCGCTGACGGTCACGGTCAGCGCCAAGGACGCCAAGTCCGCGGGCGAGCAGGTCGGCAAGGCCTTCGCCGGGCAGGACGGGGTGGCCTCGGTCTCCCCGGCCGTCGCCAACCAGGCCGGCGACGCCGCCATCGTCACCGTGGTCCCGGCCACCGGCCCGGCCGACAAGAAGACCGAGGACCTCGTCCACGAGCTGCGCGCGCTCGCGGGCGGCCTGGAGAAGCAGACCGGCGGCGAGGTGCTGATCACCGGTCAGACCGCGATGCTCATCGACTTCTCGAAGACGCTGGACGACGCGTTCGTGCCCTACCTGGCGCTGGTCGTGGGCCTCGCCTTCATCCTGCTGGTCCTGGTCTTCCGCTCGCTGCTCGTCCCGCTGAAGGCGGCCCTCGGCTTCCTCCTGTCGGTCAGCGCCTCCCTCGGTGCCGTCGTCGCGGTCTTCCAGTGGGGCTGGCTCAAGGACGTGTTCGGCATCGACCAGACCGGTCCGATCATGAGCACCATGCCCATCTTCATGATCGGCATCGTCTTCGGCCTCGCCATGGACTACGAGGTGTTCCTGGTCTCCCGGATGCGCGAGGCGTACGCCCACGGCGCCGGCCCGGACGAGGCCGTCGTCACCGGCTTCCGCTACAGCGGCCGGGTGGTCACCGCCGCCGCGGCCATCATGATCAGCGTGTTCTCCGGCTTCATCCTGGACTCGAACGACATGATCCAGATGATCGGCTTCGGCCTGGCCACGGCCGTCCTCTTCGACGCCTTCGTGGTCCGCATGGCCATAGTCCCCGCGCTGTTCGCCCTCCTGGGCAACGCCGCCTGGTGGCTGCCGCGCTGGCTCGACAAGGCCCTGCCGAACGTCGACGTCGAGGGCGAGAAGCTGAACCGCCTGACCCCGGCCGGAGCCGTCCCGGCCGGCCGCACCCCGGCCCGCGAGCACCAGCTCGTGGACTGACCCGCACGGCTGCCGGCGCCCGTCCCCCTGGGCCCGGCAGGCCTCAGGACGGCCCGGCCCGGTGGCGCACAGCGCACCCGGGCCGGTGCCGTGTCCCGGCCGCCGCGGCGGTTCCGGCGGCGCCCGGACCGGCCTGCGCCGCGGCCGTCCCCTCGGCCCTCAGCCCGCCGCCTTCCGTACCAGCGCCTCGATCTGCTCCTCCACGGCCGCGGTCAGCTCCGCCACGGCGAAGGAGGTCGGCCACAGGGCGCCCTCGTCGAGCGCCGCCCGGTCGCTGAAGCCCAGCGTGGCGTACCGGGTCTTGAACTTGTCCGCGCACTGGAAGTGGCAGACGATCTTGCCGTCCCTGGCGTACGCGGGCATCCCGTACCAGAGCCTGGGCGCGAGGTCCGGAGCGGCGGCCCTGACGATCTCGTGGATCCGCCCGGCGAGGACGCGGTCCGCCTCCGGCATCTCGGCGATCTTCGCGAGCACGTCCTGCTCCGCCGCCGCCTCCTTCTCCGCCCGGGACAGTCCGCGCCGCGCGGCCGCCTTCTTCTCGTCCTGGGCGTGCGCCTTCATCGCGGCGCGCTCCTCGGCGGTGAATCCGTCGTACTTCTCCGCGGCCCGGGCGGACTCGGCGGAGGGCTTCGTGGCGGACATGGCACGTTTCCTTTCGTACGGGGTCGAGCGGCGGGAGTGGGGATGATCCGGGGGGCCGGGGGCCGGGGGCCGGGGGCCGGGCCGGGGCGGCGCGGGCGCTACGCGGCGGCCTCCCAGGCGAAGCCGTCCGGGTCGGTGAAGCTGCCGGCGGTGCCGCCGAGGACGACCCGGTGCGAGCCGCTGCCGTCGACGGGGACGCCGAGGTCCTTGGCCAGGGCCCGGCGCTTGTACAGCGCCAGCTTGGGGGCGGCCGGCCCGGAGGCGTCCGGGGCGGCGGCGAACTCGGCGTACTTGCCGCCGAAGCTCCTGGCCACGGTCAGGCCCCGGCCGACGTAGAACTCCCGGGTGGCCTTCACGCTCTCGACGCCGATCAGCAGGACGATCTCGTCGATCTCGCGGGTCGCGGGACCGGTGTCCTTCTTCGCCGAGGTCGCGATCTTCCAGATCGTGCCGTCCGGGGCCTGCACCACGCCGCTGTAGCCCCAGAGGGACTTCGCGGCGGGCTTCAGGACCGTGGCGCCGGCCGCGACGGCGGCGCCGAAGAAGGCGTCCACGGTGGCCGGGCCGGACACCGTGAGCCCCAGCGTGAAGCCGCGGAAGCCGGTGGTGGGCGCCTCGGACGCCCGCACGCGGACGAGGCCGTCCACGCCGAGGGCGCGGTGGAAGCGGAGGGCGGCCTCGGGGTCGGCCACCTCCAGGGTGACCGAGGAGAGCGAGGCGCGGGCTGCGGGGGAAGCGGTGGTTGCCATGTCCCTCACGCTAGGGGCCGGGCGCCTTCCGGGGCTTCTCGATTCCTGACCGGTCTGGAGACCTGCTTCGCCACGCACGCCGGCATCCCCTCCACCCTGATCGCCGGACCCGCCCCGGGGGCCGCCCCGGCGCCGGCGCCGTCACCGCCGGAGGGGTCGTCCGCCGCCCCCTCCGCCTCCGCCGCCTGGCGCCGGAAGGCCCCGGGGGGCATGCCGACCAGCTCGGTGAAGCGCGTGGTGAACGTGCCCAGCGAGGCGCAGCCGACCTCGAAGCAGACCTCCGTGACGCTCAGGTCGCCCCGCCGCAGCAGCGCCGTGGCCCGCTCGATGCGGCGCGTCATCAGGTAGGAGTACGGGGACTCCCCGTACGCGGCCCGGAACTGCCGGCTCAGGTGCCCGGCGGACATGTTCACCTCGTGGGCGAGCGCCTCCACGTTCAGCGGCTGCGCGTACTCCCGGTCGATCCGGTCGCGTACGCGGCGCAGCCGTGCGAGATCGGCCAGGCGCTGGGCCTCGACCCGCGCACGCCGCCATTCGGCCTGGCACATCGCAAGCCTCCCTCCCCTTCGTCCGGTGTCAGCGCAGTTCCTGGATGCGGACCAGGTTGCCCGCGGGGTCGCGGAACGCGCAGTCGCGGACCCCGTACGGCTGGTCGGTGGGCTCCTGGACCACCTCCGCGTCCCGGGCCTGCACCTTCTCGAAGACGGCGTCGAGGTCCGGGGTGGCCAGCAGGATCCAGCCGTAGGTGCCCTTGGCCATCATCTCGGTGATCGTGCGGCGCTCGGCCTCGGTGATGCCGGGGTCGGCGGCGGGCGGCGCCAGGAGGATCGAGGTGCCCGGCTGCCCGGCCGGACCGACCGTGATCCAGCGCATGGTGCCCTGACCGACGTCGCTGCGGACCTCGAAGCCGAGCACGTCGCGGTAGAAGGCGACCGAGGCGTCCGGGTCGTCGTGCGGAAGGACCGTGGTGTGAATGGTGATGTCCATGGACAGCAGGCTAGAACCGCGCGACCGCGTCGTGGCGTATTCACGGGGGAGATCCTGTACCCCCGGCCCCGCACCCCGAGGAGAGACGATGCGCATCCCCACCGGACCCGGCCTGGCGGTCCTGGCCGCCGCGGCCCTCGCCGCGGCCGGCGGCACCGCGCTCGCCGGGCAGGCCCGCGGCGGGCCGGAGCGGCCTGACGCGGCGGACCTCCGGGAGCTGCGGAGCGTCGCCCGCACCTACCTCGGGCAGCGGGCGGCCGCCGTCACCGCGGCCCGCGGCCGGGTGCCCGCCGAGGTGCTCACCGCGCCCCTGGCCGCCGCCGCGCGCGGCGAGTTCGACGCCCTGGCCGCGCGCGGCCGGGCCCTGCACGCGAGCGGCTCCGGCTACGCGCGCGCGGAGGTGGACCCGGTGGCCGGGGTGGCCGAGGTGACCGGGGACACCGCCACCCTGGTGGCCGAGGAGAGCGCCCGGCTGTTCCACGAGGGCCGGGCGGCGGGCGCACCCCCGTACGAGGGGTACGCGCTCACCCACACGCTCACCTTCGCGCGCGGGGCGGACGGCCGCTGGCGGCTGTCCGGCGACCGCCCCCACGCGGGGCCGGGGGACCTGCCCCCGACCACCCGGCTCTGATCCGGCCCGCGGGGACGCGGCCCCCGGGTCAGGCGGCGACCCAGGCACCCGTCATGCCGAGGACCGCCGAGCCGTCCCCGTCGGCCAGCTTCGTCGCGGTGAACGCCCGGGCCCACTCGGAGGTCTGGATGCGGAAGGCGGGGCGCTCGGCGGTCAGCGCCTCCATGACCGCCTCGGCCGCACCGGCCGGGGTCTGCGCGGCGTCCGCGGTGAACTGGGCGACGGTGCGCTCGACGTAGTGGCTCAGGGCGTCCGCGTACGGGCCGGCGGCCGCGATCTCGGCCTCCAGGTCGAGCCCGATGTTGTTGACGAACTCGGTGGCCACCGCGCCCGGCTCGACCACGGACACGCTCACGCCGAGGGCGGCCGCGACGGGGGCCAGGCTCTCCATGTAGCCCTCGACCGCGAACTTCGCGGCGCAGTAGGCCTCGTTGAAGGGCTGGCCGACGACCCCGCCCACGCTGGTGACGGTGATCAGGCGGCCGCCGGAGGCGCGCAGGTGGGGCAGGGCCGCCTTGGAGACGTTCAGCACGCCGAAGAAGTTGACCTCCATGACCTCGCGGACCTCGGCGACGGTTTCGAGTTCGAGGGTGCCGACGTGCCCGGCGCCCGCGTTGTTCACGACCGCGTCCAGGCGCCCGTAGTCGGCGAGGACCCCGTCCACGGCGGCGGCCACGGAGGCCTCGTCGACGACGTCCAGCTGCCGGACGTCGATCTCCACGCCCGCCTCGGCGGCGGCCTTGCGCAGGGCGCCGGCCCGGGCCGGGTCGCGCAGGGTGGCCACGGTGCGCCAGCCGGCGCGGGCGGCGGCCACGGCGGCGGCCAGGCCGATGCCGGAGGAGGTGCCGGTGATCAGGACGGTGGGGGCGCCGGAGGCGGTGGGCTGGGCGGACATGGGGGGCCTCTTTTCGGGGGGTTCCGGGGGTTCCGGGAGTCTCGGGAGGGCGCGGATCCCGCGGAGGGCGCGGGCCGCACGGAGCAGAAACTATGTGCGTGTACACACACTTTAAATTCATGTGCGTGCACACGCAACCCCTAGACTGGGAGCCATGCCGAAGAAGCTCACCGCAGCCGAGATGCCCACGGCCGACCACGCCTTCTACGGGCTCGTCTGGGCCGGGGCGACGCTGACCGACCGCGTGGACAAGGCCCTCACCAAGGCCCACGACCTCCCCGTGTCCTGGTTCGAGGTGATGCTGTGGCTGGCGGCCAGCCCCGAGCCGGTCCCCGCCTCCACCCTCGGCAACAGCACCCTGCTCAGCCGCAGCCAGGTCTCCCGGGTCCTGGACACCCTCCAGAGCCGCGGCCTGGTGGTGCGCACCCCCTCGGCGCGCGACGCCCGCTCGGTCGAGGTCTCCCTCACGGAGGCGGGGCGCGCCCTCTTCGCCGCCGCGGACGCGACCCGCCGCGAGGCCCTCGCCGCGCCCTTCACCGACCTCCTCGACCCGGAGGACCTGGAGGCCCTGAGCCGCGTCTGGCACAAGCTGAAGGCCGCCAAGGGGTCCCCGCACTAGGCCGTGTCTTCCGGATCTTGCCTGACCCGCGACGCCTGGCACCGCGCCTCGCCGCACTGCGCTCGCTCCGCTCGCTTCGTCTCGGCTCTTCTTGAAGGCCCTTGGATGCCGAGCTGTCGGGCAGACCAAGTACGTCCAGTACGGCGGTCCACCCTCCGCCTTGCGATGCGCTCGGCATCCGAAGGAAGGCTCAGAGAGCCGAGACGGAGTGAGCGCAGCGAACGCAGTGGCACCAGACGCCGCGGGCTTGACCGGCACTATCCGAAAGACACGACCTAGACCGGCGGGCGGATGGCTGCGCCGGCGATCCGACGGCCCTTGAGCGCATCACGATCACCGACCCCGGCCGGCCCGCGGGTGACCTGCCCGACCGTCCGCGACGCGACCGCGGCCACCACTAGCCGCGCGGTCCGAGCGGCAGGTGGATCTCCACGCAGGTGCCGGTCCCGGGGCCGGGGGAGAGGCGCAGCCGGCCGCCCAGGTCCTCCAGGCGCTCCGTCATCGACTGCAGGCCCCGGCCGCGCGCCCCGCCGTCCGCGGGCAGGCCGGCCCCGTCGTCCTCCACCTTCGCGTACAGCCAGCGCCGGGTGGTGCGCACCCCGACCTCGATCCGCTGGGCCCCGGAGTGGGCGATGCAGTTGCGCAGCGCCTCGCGCAGGACGAGGAAGACCTCCTGCCGGTGGCGCTCGGGGGCGGCCCGCTCGTCCCCCGCGATCCGCACGGTGACCTGCGCGGCCGGGCGGGCCAGCGCCAGGAAGGCGTCCAGGGCCTCGGCGAGCGGCGGCAGCTGGGAGCGCCGCCGCAGGCCGTCGGCCAGCGCCCGGCTCTCCTCGGCCGCCTCGTCCAGGGCCCGCCGCGCGTCCGCCAGGTGGGCCGTGCGGGCGGCGCCGTCCGCACCCTCGCGTCCGGCCAGCCCTATGCTGCGCCGGGCGGCGGCCAGGGACCCGCCGAGCTCGTCGTGCAGCTGCCGGGCCAGCCGCCGGCAGTCCCCGCGGCCGCCGTCGCCCTCCCAGAAGCCCGCGCCCGCCTCCCGCATGGCCTCGCCGAGGTGCTGCACCACGGCCACCGCCCGCAGCAGCCCGGTCCCGTTGTGGGCGATCCCGTACTCCAGTACGTGCAGCAGTCCGCACTCGTAGAGCAGCGAGGCGGCGGCCACCAGCTGGTGCGGGGCGGCGGCGGGCGGGGCGGCCGGGACGGGGGAGCCGGCCGGTCCGGGGGAGCCGGGTGCCCCGTCCCCGTCTGCCGCCGCCCCGTCTGCCGCCGCCCCGGCGCCCGCCGCCCCGGCGCCCGCCGCCCCGGCGCCCGCCGCCCCGGCGCCCGCCGCGCCGGCGGTGGCCACCTGCTGGAGGACCCCGCGGGCGAAGGCCTCCAGGGCGGGCCGCACCCCCGGGGCCTCGGCCTCCGCGGGCGACAGCACCGAGGGCAGCCGCTCGGCGAACCGCTCCAGGACCGCTTCGGTCTCCCAGGTCCACAGCACCGGGCCGGTCGCGGCGGGCCCGTGCCCGCCCGGCAGCGCGGGGGCGCGCCGGGCGGCGGCCGCGGCGGCGCTCCGCGGCCGGGTCAGCCGGGTGGCGGCGCGCAGCAGCCCCTCGTTCAGGGCCTCGCTGAAGCCGCTCGCCACCACACCGGCGGTCGCGCTGTCCATCGGGAATCTCCTCGACTTCGGGGTGGCGCTGATGACTTCGCCGAACCTAACAAACAGACCTGTCTGATTGTCAAGCAGTCGCTATTGACGGCGAGTTGATGGGGTGGTGCCGCTGAAGAGGCCGTTATGGCCGGAAGTTGCAGCATCGTGCAGCTGAAAGACCAAAGGATCCGCACCGAGGGCTGTTGAATGAAACAGGCAGGGTTGTACGATTCCACTTGGAGGGAGGCCGGTTGGCCGTGCCCTCGCCTCTGTGTGCCCCCAGCAGGAGAAGACAGGTGCAGTCCTGATGCAGAAGCGGTCCGAGCAGACCCGCCAGGCTCTCGTCCGCGCGGCCGCGGAACTCATTGCGAACGGCTCGTTCTCCGACGCCGGACTCGTGAGCATCTGCCGGCTGGCCGACGTGAGCCGCGGCGCCCTCTACCACCATTTCCCCTCCGTGGCCGAGCTGCTGGCGGAGGTCCTGGCGCAGGCCAGGGCCCGGGCCCTGGTCCTCGCGGAAGAGGCGCTGGCCGGCCCGGCGGACACGGCCGCGGCCCGCTTCGGCATCGCGCTGGGCCGGGCGATGCGCGAGGAGCCCCTGGTCCGGGCGGGCATGCGGATCGGGGCCGACGGCACCGAGGGTCCGTCACGGCTGCGCGAGGAACTCCTGGCGCTGGTGCACGACCGGATCGCCGCAGCCGACGCCGGTGCCGGTGCCGGTGCCGACCGGACCCCGGCCGGGGCCGCGGCGGACGCGGAGCCCGGCACTCCCGCCGACCCCGCGCACCGCGCCGATCTCGCCGACCTGGCGGTGGTGGTGACGGCGGGTCTGGAAACGCTGGGCCACGCCGACGCCACCTGGTGGGACCCCAAGACCAGCGGCCGGATCTGGGACACCCTGCGGCCGCTGTTCACCACCGCCGGCCCGGCGGCCTGAGCCCGGCCCGGCCCCCGGCGGGGTACGGGACCCGCAGCCCCCGGGGGTCAGTGCGCGACCGGCTGCCCCCCGGCCGCGGACGGCACCAGGGCCGCGTCCTCCTCCTCGGGAGGGGCCGGCGGCGGGGCGATCCGCAGGTGGCCGATCATGCCGGGGCTGGTCAGCCCGGGCAGCAGGAAGCGCCAGAGCATGCTGATGCGCTCGGGCAGGTCCCGGCGGTTGGTGTACACCTGCGACATCACCTGCATGCCCGTGAACGAGCCGATGATGATGGACGTCGCCGCGTCCAGGTCCACGCCGGGCAGGATCTCGCCCTGCTCCTGGGCCTGCTTGAGCAGCCCGTGGATGGCTGCCGTGGACTGCTCGTACGGAGTGGTCACCGGGCGCGGGAACGAGGTCTGCTCCACGGCCAGCCGGACCGCGGCGCGCAGCACCGGGTCGCGCTGGAGGCGGAAGGCGAAGCCCATCGTGAGGTCGATGACCGCCTGGAGCTTCACCGGCTGCTCCGGGATGACCAGCGCTTCGCTGTGCGCGGCCACCAGGGCCACCGCGATGGCCTCCTTGGAGGGGAAGTGGTGGTACAGAGCCCCTCTGGTCAGCCCGGTGCTCGCGAGGATCTCGTTGGTGCTCGCGGCGTCGTAGCCGCGGAGGTCGAAGACGCGTGCGGCCGCCTCGAGGATCGAGCGCTTCGAGCGTGTACCGCGTTCCTGTTGTGCCATCCCGAGTCCTTGCACTCAGCTGAATCGAACCGACTTGTCTGCATCCTATGGGGCGGGTAGACGCAACGTCAGCACCGAAGGCCGGGATTCCCCGGGCTGCGGTCCGGCGGCGGCGGACCGGAGCACCACCGCCCGGGTCAGGGGTGGCCGAGACGGAAGCCGACTCCCCGGACGGTGATGATCCAGCTGCTCGAACCGAGCTTGCCGCGCAGGCTGCTGACGTGGGTGTCGATCGTGCGCCCACGGTGTGACCAGGCATCATCCCAGACCTGGGTCATCAGCTGGCGCCGGGAGATGACCGCACCGGGCTGCGAGGCCAGCAGGTGCAGCAGGTCGAACTCCTTGCGGGTGAGGTCCACGGACCGGCCGTCGAGGGTGGTCTCGCGGGTGGTGGGGTCGATGACCAGCGGCCCGTGCTCGATGGTGCGGGCCGCCGCGGCCTGCTGCGGCCGGGACCGGCGCATCACCGCCTCGATACGGGCCAGCAGCTCGCGGAAGCCGTACGGCTTGACCATGTAGTCGTCCGCGCCGGCCTGTAAGCCCAGCACCCGGTCGAGTTCGCTGCCGCGGGCGGTGACGGCGATGACCGGCGTGCTGCCCATCGCCCTGATGCCCCGGCAGACCTCCAGCCCGTCCAGATCGGGCAGGTCCAGGTCGAGCAGGACGAGATCCGCCTGCGCATGCGCCTGGAGCGCCTTTCCGCCCGTGGCCACGCTCTCGGCCAGGTGGCCCTGCCGCAGCAGCCCCTGGACCAGGGCGTCGGCGGCCCGCGCCTCGGGCTCCACGACCAGGACGCGGAGCACCTCGCGCTCCGGGGCGGCGGCCGCCGGGGGAGCGGTGCGCACGGGCACGGGCCGGTGCTGCGGGATGAGGGGGCGGTACCGCTCGGTCCGGGGTTCGAGAAGATCTACGGCCTGCCGGTTCATCTGCTCCTCCTGAGGCGCGGGCGTGGCATCGCGGACTGCGGGCGATGCTCACGCTTGCCGAAGATAGCAAACAGACTTGTCTGATTGTCAATGGATCCTTGAGTGGCGGCGCGTGGCGGCAACGATGACCCGCCAGGTCAGTCTTGCCCGGTAATAGCCGGGTTTCAAAGGGGAGTTGGGCGGCGTGTCGGCTTCCTTCGGGCCCGGGTGGGCCTCAGGCTCGGGATGAGTTCGCCGTCTCTTAGCAGGCAGGGTTGTATGTTTTTCTCGCAACGTCCCAGGTCACCCGGTATGGAAGCCCTGAATCCGGAAGCGGCGCACGTCAGGGCCCTCCTCTGCGGGGGCCGAACGCGCTGCGCCGCGCCGCCCGTTGCGAAGCCGGGCGGTGCCGGCAGTCGTCCGCGCAACTCTTTCCGTGCTAGACCAAACCTTTACTTGAGTAACCGAACCGACATGTCTGTATCTTGGGGCCTGAAAGTCGTCTGCCACGGGGGGTGGCTGCAGGCGTTCGGCGTGCACACCCCTGCCCGGACCAGTCTCAGGGAGTGCCGAACATGACCTTCTCCGCCTCCGCACCGCACCCGTCCAGCAGCACGGACGTCCTGTCCCCGGCCGCCGGCTTAGGCCCGGCGGGCGGAGCCGGCCTCCCGGCCGCAGCCGGCTCCGCATCCCGCCTGACCACCACCGTGCCGCGCGAGTACGTGCACCGGGCGGCCGTCTCCGAAGTCCTGCTCACCGGCTGGGAAGCCGCCCCGGCCGGCCCCGAGGGGTACCCCGAGTCCTTCGTGGTCCGCGCCCAGTGGCCCCGGGGCCACTCCGTCTTCTCCCGGGCCGCCGGCTTCCAGGACCCGATGCTGCTGATCGAGTCCGTCCGCCAGATCGGGGCCCTGCTCTCCCACGCCGAGTTCGGCGTCCCCTTCGGCCACCAGTTCCTGATGTGGGACATCTCCTTCGCGACCACCCCGGACCTGCTCGTCGCCGGCCCGGTCCCCACCGAGCTCGAACTGAGCACCGTGTGCAGCGAAGTGGTCCGCCGCGGCCGTAACCTGGCGAGCATGCGCTACGACGTCACCGCCTCCGTCGGCGGTGTCGCCCTCGCCACCGCGGGCGCCGCCCTCAGCTGCACCAGCCCGGCGGTCCACCGGCGGCTGCGCGGCAGCCGCCCCACCACCGCCACCCCGTACACCCGCGGACCCATCGCCCCCGCCCGGGTCGGCCGTACCGACCCCGAGCACGTCGTGCTCGCCGCCGACCCCGGCGCCGGGCCGCTGGAACACCGCTGGCTGCTGCACGTGGACACCGACCACCCGATCTTCTTCGACCACCCCGTGGACCACGTGCCCGGCATGATGCTCCTGGAGGCGGCCCGGCAGGCCGCGCACGCCTCCACCGGCCTCCCGGACGCCCTCGTCGTCGGCCTCGACAGCACCTTCGCCCGGTACGCCGAACTCGACGCCCCCTGCCGGATCGAGGCCATGCCCGGCCTGCCCGACGCCGCCGGCGACACCCTCGTACAGGTCTGCGGGTTCCAGGAGGACCGCGCCGTCTTCGCCGCCGACCTGGTGCTGCGCCCCCGGACCCGCTGAACCCCTATCGGACAGGAGCGTGTTGCGTGCTTCACACCATGATCACCGGAGCCTCCGGGTTCATCGGCGGCCACGTGGTCCGGGCCGCCGCCCGACGGGACACCGCCCTCACCCTGATGGGCCACCGCCGGCCGCCCGCCGCACCCGGCCGCACCGCCGGCGTCCGCACCGTCACCGCCGACCTCGCCGACCCGCACACCCTGCACGGCGTCTGCGAGGGAGTGGACGTACTGGTCCACTGCGCCTCGCAGATCGGCGGCACCCCCGAGGCCAACGAGGCCGTCAACGACCGCGGCACCACCGCGCTCGTCGCCGAGGCCCGCCGCGCCGGGGTGTCCCGCATCGTCTACCTGAGCACGGCGTCCGTGTACGGCCGCGGCACCTTCACCGGGGTCCGTCCCGAAGGCCTCACCCGGCAACCGGGCTCGCCCACCTCTTCGACCCGCGCGGCCGCCGAGGACGCCGTCCTCGCCGCCGGGGGCGTCGTGCTGCGCCCCCACCTCGTCTACGGCGAGGGCGATGCCTGGGTGGTACCGGGACTCCTCGGGCTGATGCGCCTCCTCCAGGGCGAACTCCTCGGCGGCGAGGCCCTGTTATCGCTGATCTCCGCGTCCGACCTGGGCCGCCTGCTGCTCGGTGCGGCCCTCGCCCCGGCCGGCACCCTGAGCGCCCGGGTGTACCACGCCGCCCACCCGGAGCCGGTGAGCGCGGCCCGGCTGCTGCGGACGGTCGCCGGCTGCGCGGACCTGCCGGGCCCCCGGCGGCAGCTGACGCAGGCGCAGGCGCGCGCCCTGCTCGAAGCCCGCGGGCAGTCCGCGCGCGGTCTGGACATGCTGGCCACCGACCACTGGTTCGACGGCTCCCCGCTGTGGGCCGACCTGGGGGAGGAGCCCGGCCCCGCCTTCGAGGAGGATTTCGCCTCGAACCGGTCCTGGTACGCGGGTGCGGTCCGCGCCGCCTGAATCCCCCCGCCCGCAGGCCCCGGGCGGGTCCGGCGGAACCGGCTGCCGGCGCACACGCCATGATGCAGCCCCTTTTCCGCCGGGTCCGCCCTCTGACGTATTCCTGACCCGCCGCTCACTTCCCCCGGACGTTCCGGCGGCGGCCTGGAAATTCTGACCTACTCCTGAATCCGGTCGTGTTGAATGCGTGCCCGTGAATCGAACACCCTGGTGACTCCGAGAAAGTCACGGGGGAGAGGCTCACGTGCGCAAGGTGCTCATCGCCAACCGAGGCGAAATTGCTGTCCGCGTTGCGCGGGCCTGCCGGGATGCGGGGATCGCGAGCGTTGCCGTTTACGCGGATCCGGACCGGGATGCTCTGCATGTCCGTGCGGCCGATGAAGC
>NZ_JBVIDV010000012.1:213073-239150 GCF_055572195.1 Streptomyces sp. NPDC030809 | reverse complement strand
GGGGCGGGTAGGGGAAAGCCCCGCAGGGTCACGGCCCGGGCCCTTCGGGGGCTCCGCCCCCGCACCCCCGCGCCTCAATCGCCGGCGGGGCTTGGGTTGGGGGCTCTGCCCCCGGTCCCCCGCGCGGCGTGGATGGGGCCCCGCCCCCGCGCCTCAAACGCCGGCGGGGACTGATCCGGCCCCCGGGCCCCGGGCGGCCGGGGAGATGGAACGTGCCCCCGCAGGGTCGGCTTGTCGGGCGGGGGCAGGTTCGTCAGTGGGGCAGGGGTTTGGGCGGGGGTTTCGGGCCGGGGACCGGGGGGAGTTGCGGGGGGTGCGGGCCGGGGGTGCGGGTGACGGCCACCCCGGCGAGCATGTGCGGGATCCGGCCCGCAGCCGAGGGCCCCACCGGCCCGGCCGGAAGCGCCGCTTCGGAGACGGAGAGGACCCCCGCCCCCGAACCCGTACCGCTCCGCGTCGCCGGCGTGACCGCCGTCCCCCCCTCGCCCCGCGCATTCGGATCCACGCCGGACTCCAGCGGCAGCGCCCCGCCCAGCGCAATGGCGGCCAGCGACACCGCCCCCGCCGCGGCGAAGGCGAACCGCCGCCCGCGGGCACCGGGGCGGGCCACGGCCACCTCGTGTATGCGGAAGCCCCGGCCGGGCAGCCGGTCCTCGGGCGCGGCCGGCGGGGTCGGCACGTAGCCGAAGCGGTCGGGTCCGGGCACGCCGAAGACCCCGCTGCCGAAAGCGGCACCGGGTGCGCCCGGGTCCCCGCCCGGCAGGCCCTGGAGCCGGGCGAGCAGCCCCTCGGAGGGCGGCGGCGGGGCCGACTCCACGAAGAGGGTCTTCAGACGCCGCTGCGCGTCGGCCTCGGCCTTGCACCGCGCACAGGTGGCGAGGTGGGCGAGCACCCGCTCGCGCGCGTCATGGCCGAGTTCCCCGTCCACCAGCGCGGCGAGCCGGTCGCCCAAGTGGTGTTCCGCCGGGGACGGACTGACTCCGCTCACTCCGGTCCGCCCTCTCCTCCCACGCCCGCCCCCGCCAGCGCACGCTGCTCGGCCCGGGCCTCCGGGGACCGGTGCTTGAGCGCCTTGCGCAGATGGGAGCGGCCTCGGTGGATACGGCTGCGCACGGTGCCCAGCTTGACGCCCAGGGTCGCGGCGATCTCCTCGTACGACAGCCCCTCGATGTCGCAGAGCACGACGGCGGCGCGGAACTCCGGCGCCAGGGTGTCCAGGGCCTGCTGCACGTCCGCGTCGAAGTGCGTGTCGTGCAGCACCTGCTGCGGCGAGGGCTCACGGCTGGGCAGCCGCTCGGCGGCGTCCTCGGCGAGGGCGTCGAAACGGATCCGCTGCTTGCGGCGGACCATGTCGAGGAAGAGGTTGGTGGTGATCCGGTGGAGCCAGCCCTCGAACGTGCCGGGGGTGTAGGTGGACAGCGAACGGAAGACCCGGACGAAGACCTCCTGGGTGAGGTCCTCGGCGTCGTGCTGATTGCCCGTGAGGCGGTAGGCGAGGCGGTAGACCCGTGCACTGTGCGTGCTGACGATCTCCTCCCACGAGGGAGGGGTCCACGCCTGCTGGCCCGCATCTGCGGCGAAGGTCGCGGTCGTTGCGGTGGCGGCGGTGTGGAAACGGTCAGCAGTGTCAGTCACGGATTTCGGCTCACCTGCCGACCTGAAGAGGCGTCTGATCACGCCCCCGCGATCCACAGGCGCAGCCGCACCTCCCCTGTCGGCTCTGGTGGTGTCCAGTGGAGCCCCTACCATAGCCACCCCGTCCGTCAGCTCCGGATAAGTATCTTTGCGTTAACTTTGCATAAGGAGGGCGGCCGGCCGCGTCCGGTGATCCCGATCGGCCCCTCTTGTCCCTCACAACGCCCGGTCCCATCTGCGGGTTCCCGCAGCCAACGGATACAGTCACCGTTGCGCCAACTATGGGGACAGGAGAGGGTCATTACCGGCAACCGGCAGACGAGCTGGGCGTTCGCCGACGCGTTTGTCGCCGAGGACGACGCTCTGCGGTGGGCCCGCGACCGGGCGAGGGAAGCGGGCCTGCGCCCGGTGTCCCCCGGCACCGGTGCCGCGCTGCGCCTGCTCGCCGCCACCGCCGACGCGAAGGCCGTCGCCGAGATCGGCACGGGCACCGGTGTCTCCGGCATCCACCTGCTGCACGGGATGCGGCCGGACGGGGTGCTCACCACCGTGGACCCCGAGCCCGACCGGCAGGCCTTCGCCCGCCAGGCCTTCCGGGCCGCGGGCTTCGCCGGCAACCGGGCCCGCTTCATCCCCGGCCGGGCCCTCGACGTACTGCCGCGGCTCGCGGACGGCGGGTACGACCTGGTGTTCTGCGACGGCGACCCCACCGAGTCCCTCGACTACCTCGCTGAATCGTTGCGCCTGCTGCGACCTGGGGGTCTGGTGTGCTTCGAGGGGGTCTTCTCGGACGGCCGCACCGTCGACTCGGCCGCACAGCCGGTCGAGGTCCTGCGGGTGCGCGAGCTGCTGCGCACCGTGCGGGAGAGCCCGGCGCTGGAGACGGCCCTGCTGCCGGTCGGCGACGGCCTGCTGTGCGCGGTGCGCCGCTGAGCGGTGGCGCCGGTCCGCCCGCCCGCGGACGCAGCGATGCCCCGACCGCCGTCAGGTGGCCGGGGCATCGCGGAAATCTGTGTGCAGGTGCGTCAGCCGACGACGTTCTTGAGAGCGTCGGCGAGGGCACCGGCCTCGTCCGGGGTCAGTTCGACTACGAGCCGACCGCCGCCTTCGAGCGGTACGCGCATGACGATGCCCCGCCCCTCCTTGGTGACCTCGAGCGGGCCGTCGCCCGTCCGCGGCTTCATGGCCGCCATGCTCGTTCCCCTTCCTGAAACCAGCTCATCGTCAGCCGACGGCCCCATTCAGGCGCCTGGAACCCGGCATCGAACACATTGCTTCCTGGCCATTATCCCGCATGTCAGGACCCGATGACCAACATCGGCCGGGAACGCTTGCGCAACGCGCTCAGTCAAAACCACTCATTTCGGGGATCCGCCTGCGATACTTCGCCGCCACACCTGCGGCCGTGCCGACGGATTCTTTGACGCATGTCACATGTCGGCGCCCCTCCCCGTCCGCCATGCTGACCCTTGTACCGGCCAGTACCGATCGCTGGCCGGGTCCGCGACGGAGGGGACACCTGCCATGGCCGACACCGTGCTCTACGAAGTGACCGACGGGCTCGCCACGATCACGCTCAACCGCCCCGACGCGATGAACGCGCTCAACGTGGACGCGAAGGTCGCCCTCCGGGACGCCCTCCTGGCCGCTGCCGGGGACGAGGCCGTACGGGCGGTGCTGCTGACGGCCACCGGGCGGGCGTTCTGCGTGGGCCAGGACCTCAAGGAGCACATCGGCAACCTGGCCGCGGCCCGCGAGTCCGGCTCCGGGAACGCGCTGAGCACGGTCAGCGAGCACTACAACCCGATCGTGCGGGCGATCACCGAGATGCCGAAGCCCGTGGTCGCCGGGGTGAACGGCGTCGCCGCCGGGGCCGGCTTCGGCTTCGCGCTCGCCGCCGACTACCGGGTGGTCGCCGACACCTCCTCCTTCAACACCTCCTTCGCCGGGGTCGCGCTCACGGCCGACTCCGGGGTGTCGTGGACCCTGCCCCGGCTGATCGGCCAGAGCCGCGCCGCCGACCTGCTGTTCTTCCCGCGCTCGCTGTCGGCGCAGGAGGCGTACGAGCTGGGCATCGTGAACCGGGTGGTCCCGGCGGCGGAGCTGGCGGACGCGGCGGCGGCGGTGGCGCGGAAGCTGGCCGCGGGGCCGACGGTGGCCTACGCGGCGCTGAAGGCTTCGCTGGCGTACGGGGCGGGGCACTCGCTGGGGGAGGCGCTGGAGAAGGAGGACGAGCTGCAGACGAAGGCGGGGGCGTCGGAGGATCACGGGATTGCGGTGGCGGCGTTCCTGGCGAAGGAGAAGCCGAAGTACCTGGGCCGGTAGGTTGCCCTGCGGGGCAGGTCCCCCACCTCCCCCGGACTCCGAATCGTCCGCCTCGGCGGGGCTGGAACGTGCCCGCCGGCGGGCTGGATCCGCCCGGTGGCGCTGGACGTGCCGCCGTCAGCGGGACGTGCAGTCGCTCAGGTGGTCGTTGACCAGGCCGCAGGCCTGCATCAGGGCGTAGGCCGTGGTGGGGCCCACGAAGCGGATGCCGGCCTTTTTCAGGGCCTTGGACAGGGCCGTGGACTCCGGGGTGACGGCCGGGACGTCCGCCAGGGTGCTCGGGGGCTGCCTGCCCGGCTCCGGGGCGTGGGACCAGATGAGGGTGTCGAGGTCGCCCGGGGACCAGGTGGCGAGTTCCTTCGCGTTGGCGAGGGTGGCCTCGATCTTCATCCGGTTGCGGATGATGCCGGGGTCGGCGAGCAGGCGCTCGGTGTCGGCCGGGCCGAACCGGGCGACCTCCGCGATCTCGAAGCCGGCGAAGGCGGCGCGGAAGCCCTCGCGGCGGCGCAGGATCGTCAGCCAGGACAGCCCGGACTGGAAGGCCTCCAGGCACAGGCGCTCGTAGAGGGCGTCGTCCCCGTGGACCGGGCGGCCCCATTCCGTGTCGTGGTAGGCCACGTAGTCCTCGGTGGACAGGGCCCACGGGCAGCGGAGCAGGCCGTCCGTGCCCGCAGCCGCGGTTCCCGCGCTCATCGCCGCGGCCCTTCCGCCTGGTCGCCCCGGCCGTCGTGCGGAGCGGCGTCCCGGGGCGGGAAGCCCCCGGCGAAACCATCCTGCGGGACGTCCTCCCGGGTCGGGAAGCCGCCCGGGGTCCGGTCCGCCGGGTGGCCGCCCGGTGGGGCGAAGCCCTCGGGGCGCTTGAAGAGGTCGGGGCCGGCGGGGGCGGTCAGGGCGGCGATGCGGGCGTCGCGTTCGGCGAGCTCGGCGCCCAGGCGGGCCAGGACCTCGTCCACCTCGGCCATGCGGTAGCCGCGCGGGGCCACGGGGAGGCGGAGGGCGTCCACGTCGGCGCGGGAGACGGGGCGGTCCGGCGGGAGGGTGTCGGCGAGCTGCTGGGGCTCCGCCTCCGGGAGCACGGCCTCCTCGCCGCCGCCCACCACCGCGAGCGTGACCGCGGCAACCACCACGACCAGCGCGATCAGCAAGAACCAGAACACGATCAACCAACTCCCGTGGGCCCGCGAAACCTGTCCGCCACGATCGTGCCATGCGCCCGCGACGGCGCGGACCGTTAAGGTCGCTCACGGACGATCAGAGGAGGAAACAGGGGATGCTGCGGCTGGGCAGGCGTGAGTTCGGGCCCCACGAGCCGGTGATCATGGCCATCGTGAACCGGACCCCGGACTCCTTCTACGACCAGGGTGCGACCTTCCGCGACGAGCCGGCCCTGGACCGGGTCGAGCAGGCGGTGGCGGAGGGCGCCGCGATCATCGACATCGGCGGGGTGAAGGCGGGTCCCGGCGAGGAGGTGGACGCCGTCGAGGAGGCCCGCCGTACGGTCGGCTTCGTGGCCGAGGTGCGCCGGCGCCACCCGGACGTGGTGATCAGCGTGGACACCTGGCGGCACGAGGTGGGCGAGGCGGTCTGCGAGGCGGGCGCCGACCTGCTGAACGACGCGTGGGGCGGGGTGGACCCGAAGCTCGCCGAGGTCGCGGCCCGGTACGGCGCCGGGCTGGTGTGCACGCACGCGGGCGGGGTGGAGCCCCGTACCCGGCCGCACCGCACCGAGTACGAGGACGTCATGGCGGACATCCTCCGGGTGACGGTCGGGCTGGCCGAGCGGGCCGCGGGGCTCGGGGTGCGCCGGGACGCGATCCTGATCGACCCCGGCCACGACTTCGGGAAGAACACCCGGCACTCGCTGGAGGCGACCCGCCGGCTCGGCGAGATGGCGGACACCGGCTGGCCGGTGCTGGTCTCCCTGTCCAACAAGGACTTCGTGGGCGAGACCCTCGACAAGCCGGTCAAGGAGCGCCTGCTGGGCACCCTGGCCACCACGGCGGTCTCCGCCTGGCTCGGCGCGCAGGTCTACCGGGTGCACGAGGTGGCGGAGACCCGCCAGATCCTCGACATGGTGGCCTCCATCCAGGGGCACCGGCCTCCGGCGGTGGCCCGCCGCGGCCTGGCCTGAGGCCGGCGGCCGCACCCGGGGCGCGGCCGGAGCAGACCTCCGGCGACGGGGCTTTCCGGCCCGGGCGGACGGGCCCGGGCCGGGGTGTGCGGCGGTACGGCGGCTGCCGTGCGCGCGGGATGCGGCTGCCGTGCGCGCGGGATGCGGCTGCCGCCCGCCGTCTGCCGCCTACTTGGCGGTCTCCTTGGTGACCAGCGCGATCGCCTCGTCCACGTCGTCCGTGACGTGGAAGAGGTACAGGTCGCGCTCCGAGGCCTTGCCCTGGGCCACCACCGTGTTGCGCAGCCAGTCGACCAGCCCGCTCCAGTACTCCGTGCCGAAGAGCACGATCGGGAAGCGGGTGATCTTCTGGGTCTGGACCAGGGTCAGCGCCTCGAAGAGCTCGTCGAGGGTGCCGAGCCCGCCGGGCAGGACCACGAAGCCCTGGCTGTACTTCACGAACATCGTCTTGCGGACGAAGAAGTAGCGGAAGTTCAGCCCGAGGTCCACGTGCGGGTTGAGCCCCTGCTCGAAGGGCAGCTCGATGCCGAGCCCCACGGAGACCCCGTCGGCCTCGCGGGCCCCCTTGTTCGCCGCCTCCATCGCACCCGGGCCGCCGCCCGTGATGACGGCGAAGCCCGCCTCGACGAGCGCCCCGCCGATCCGGACGCCCGCCTCGTACTCAGGCGTGCCCGCCGGGGTGCGCGCGGAGCCGAACACGCTGATCGCGGGCGGCAGCTCGGCCAGGGTGCCGAAGCCCTCGATGAACTCCGACTGGATGCGCAGGACCCGCCAGGGATCGGTGTGCACCCACTCGGAGGGGCCCGCCGAGTCCAGCAGCCGCTGGTCGGTCGTGCTGCCCGCCTGGACCTGGCCCCGCCTGCGCAGCACCGGCCCGAGCTGCTGTTCCTCGGGCCTGCGCCGCACGCTCTCGGAGTTGCCCATGATGTGCTCCCTCCTGCTGATCGTTCGCATCAGGGTAGGCACACAAGGGTGACAAGGAGGGTAATTCAGGAGGTCAGCCAGGCGCGGAGTCGCTCTTCGCAGTGCAGGATCGCCTTGGTGTCCACGCGTTCGTCGCGCTTGTGCGCGAGCAGGGCGTCGCCCGGGCCGTAGTTCACCGCCGGTACGCCCAGTCCGCTGAAGCGGGACACGTCGGTCCAGCCGAACTTGGGCATCGCGCGGCCGCCGACGGCGGTCATGAACGCCTGGGCGGCCGGGTGCGAAAGCCCGGGCAGCGCGCCGCCGGACAGGTCGTCGACGATGAACTCGACCACTCCGCAGTCCGCGAAGACCTCCTCGACGTGGGCGAGGGCCTCCTCCTCGGTGCGGTCGGGCGCGTAGCGGAAGTTGACCGTCACCGTGCACTCGTCGGGGATCACGTTGTTGGCGACCCCGCCCTCGATCCGCACGGCGTTGAGGCCCTCGTGGTACTCCAGGCCGTCGATGACGGGCTTGCGCGGCTCGTACGCGGCCAGTCGGGCCAGGATCGGGCCGGCGGCGTGGATGGCGTTCGAGCCCATCCAGCTGCGCGCGGAGTGGGCCCGCTCGCCGGTGGTCTTCAGCAGCACCCGCAGGGTGCCCTGGCAGCCGCCCTCGACCTGGGCGTTGGAGGGCTCCAGGAGCACCGCGAAGTCGCCCGCCAGCCACTCGGGGTGGGCGTCCACGAGGTGGCCGAGGCCGTTGAGGTGGGCCGCGACCTCCTCCTGGTCGTAGAAGACGAAGGTGAGGTCGCGGTTGGGCTCGGTGACGGTGGCCGCGATGCGGAGCTGGAGGGCCACTCCGGACTTCATGTCGGTGGTGCCGCAGCCCCACAGCATGCCGTCCTCGTCGAGCCGGGAGGGCACGTTGTCCGCGATCGGGACGGTGTCGAGGTGGCCGGCGAGGATCACGCGCTCGGCGCGGCCGAGGTCGGTGCGGGCGACGATGTTGTTGCCGCGCCGGTCGACGGTGAGGTGCGGGAGGGCACGCAGCGCCTGCTCCACGGCGTCTGCGATCACCTTCTCGTCCCCGCTCTCGGACGGGATGTCGACGAGCCGGGCGGTCAGCGCCGCGGCGTCCAGGCTGAGGTCTAGCGCAGATTCGGACATGGCCACGACCCTAACGCGCCGGGCCCGCGGCGGGCCGCGGACGTCCGGCCGGTGGACGTGTCGGGTGGCTCAAGTACGGTGGGCCGCGTGTCCGATCCCAGCCATCCTGCATCCGGCGCACCGCGCCGCCGTCGCCGCAGCCGCCCGCTCCGGTTCCTGGGGGCGCTCGCGGTGCTGGCCGCGCTCGCCGGCTACTTCGCCGTGCAGTACGACTCGAACGGCGGGGG
Organism: Streptomyces sp. NPDC030809; assembly: GCF_055572195.1. Classification (NCBI taxonomy): domain Bacteria; kingdom Bacillati; phylum Actinomycetota; class Actinomycetes; order Kitasatosporales; family Streptomycetaceae; genus Streptomyces; species Streptomyces sp. NPDC030809. The sequence goes on along the minus strand of NZ_JBVIDV010000012.1, from coordinate 230,763 downwards.
CGGTGCGCCGCGCTGCACGGTGCAGGCGGACGGGGGCGGCAGCGGCGAGGGGTCCTCGTACGAGATGTCCCCGGAGCAGGCGGCGAACGCGTCGACGATAGCGGCGGTCGGGACCGCGAAGGGGCTGCCGGAGCGGGCCGTGGCGATCGCGCTGGCCACGGCGATGCAGGAGTCGGGGCTGCGCAACCTGCGGCACGGGGACCGGGACTCGCTGGGCCTGTTCCAGCAGCGGCCCTCGCAGGGCTGGGGGAAGCCGGAGCAGATCCTGGACCCGGTGTACGCGGCGGGGATCTTCTACGACCGGCTGGCGGAGGTGCGCGGCTACGCCCGCCTGCCGCTGACGGTGGCGGCGCAGCGGGTGCAGCTGAGCGGCTTCCCGCAGGCGTACGCGAAGCACGAGCCGGACGCGGTGCTGCTGGCGGCGGCGCTGACCGGCCGGATCCCGGCCGCGCTGTCGTGCACGGGTCCGGCCCCGCAGGAGACGGGGGACGCGGTGCGGGTGAAGTCGGAGCTGGCGCGGGCCGTGGGCCGGCCCGGTGCCGGCCGGTCCGGGCCGGCCGGGCCCGGGGCTCCGCAGGTGGCGGGCCGGGAGCTGGCGGTGCCGGTGGCGGGGGCGCGGCAGGGCTGGGAGCGGGCGCACTGGGCGGTGTCGAACGCGGCCCGGCTGCGGATCGCGGAGGTCGCGTACGACGGGAAGGTGTGGCGGGCGGGGCGGCACGGGGGCGGGTGGCGGGCGGGTACGGCTGACCGGGACCGCGTCTCCGTAACGGTCGCTTCCGGCCACGCCTGACCCCGCCCTTCTTCCCACCCCCTGGAGCGCGGGGGCCCGGCCCGCCCCGCGGACCCCCGACCGCGGCGGCTGCCCGCCGGGCGCGGCAATTCCCGCCGCGGACCATCGGCTGCCCACCGGGCGGGGGCCCAAGAGCAACCCGGCTGGCGCCGGGCACCGGGCTCTGCCCGGACCCGCTCCTCAAACTCCCCCAGCCCCAGGGGGCTGGGAGGTACCCCCTGGAGGGGCTGGGTTGTGCCGGGCTACCGGGAGGGGCGGACGGGTGTGCGGGGGGTCGCTCGTGGAGGGGGGTCGGGGGAGGACGCGGCGGGTGGAGCCCGGGCGGGGAAACGCCTGATCGGTACGGTTCTGCTGGGGGAATCATGCGCTGGTCGGCGAAACCGATAATGCGATGCGTTACCGATTCTTTACGCCGGGGGCCCGCAACCTCCCCCGCCCCACAGCCGGTTGTCACGGCGTACGCAGCCCGCCGGACGCTCCGTCCGCCGGGTGTACCCGACGCTTAGGAGCACCATGTCCCTCCCCCTGACCCGCCGGATCGCCCGCGCCGCGCTGCTGCTCGCAGCCGGGGCGGCTCCCGTGGTCGGTGCGGCCGGTTCGGCGAGCGCGGCGGACGCCCCCGCCCTCCCGTCGCTCGGCCCGGTCACCGCCCTGGACACGGCGAGCCTCGGCCAGGCGGTCGACGGCGCTGCCCGGCAGACGACCAGCACGACCGGCGAGATGGGCGGTGGCAGCGTGGCGAAGCAGCTGCCGGCCGGCCTGTCCACCGGCGCCGTGGCCAAGACCCTCCCGGCGGCCGACGGGGTGGCGCCCGTCGCCTCCACCCTGCCGGCCGAACTCCCGGCGCAGCTGCCCACCGGTCAGCTGCCGCTCCAGACCCCGCTGGGCTGACCCGCGGGGTGACGGAACGCCGTGGGGCCCGGGAGTCGAACTCCCGGGCCCCACGTGCACGTCTGTCCCGTCGGCAGGACCGGCCGGCCCCGCCCGCGGGGTCAGCCGAGGCGCTTGACCGCGGCCGCGATCCGCTCGTCGGTGGCCGTGAAGGCCACCCGGACGTGCCGGGCGCCGGCCTCGCCGTAGAAGTCGCCGGGCGCCACGAGGATGCCGAGCTGCGCGAGGTGGCCCACGGTGTCCCAGCAGGGCTCGTCGCGGGTCGCCCACAGGTAGAGGCTGGCCTCGCTGTGCTCGATGCGGAAGCCGTGCGCTTCCAGCGCCGCCCGCAGGGCGTCCCGGCGCGCCGCGTAGCGGGCCCGCTGGGCCTCCACGTGCGCGTCGTCGCCGAGGGCCGCGGCGGTGGCGGCCTGGACCGGGGCGGGGGTCATCATGCCGCCGTGCTTGCGGATCTGCAGGAGCTCGCCGAGCACCCCGGAGTCGCCGAGCACGAAGGCCGCCCGGTAGCCGGCCAGGTTGGAGCGCTTGGAGAGGGAGTGGACCGCCACCAGGCCCTCGTACGAGCCGCCGCACACGTCGGGGTGGAGCACCGAGACCGGGTCGGCCTCCCAGCCGAGCTCCAGGTAGCACTCGTCGCTGAAGACGAGGATGCCGTGCTCGCGGGCCCAGGCCACGATGCGGACCAGGTCCTCCTTGGGCAGGACCCGGCCGGTGGGGTTCGAGGGCGAGTTGAGCCACAGCAGCTTCACGCCGGCCGGGTCGAGCTCGGTCGGGTCGTCGTAGACCACCGGCTCCGCGCCGCACAGCCGGGCGCCCACCTCGTACGTGGGGTAGGCGAGCCGCGGGTAGGCGACCTTGTCGCCGGGGCCCAGGCCGAGCTGGGTGGGCAGCCAGGCGACGAGTTCCTTGGAGCCGACCACGGGCAGGATGTTCGCGTGCCCGACGGAGGCCGCACCGAGGCGGCGGGCGGCCCAGCCGGCGATCGCGTCGCGCAGCGCGGGGGTGCCCCACACGGTCGGGTAGCCCGGGGAGTCGGCGGCGGCCACCAGGGCCTGCTGGATCAGCTCGGGCACCGGGTCCACGGGGGTGCCGACGGAGAGGTCCACGAGACCGTCCGCGTGGGCCGCGGCGGTCGCCTTGTAGGGCTCCAGCTTGTCCCAGGGGAAGACGGGGAGTCGGGACGATACTGCGGCCACGGGCGGTGCTCACTTTCTCGTACGCGCTGCTGCTCGGGGCGGTGCGCAGGGAAAACGCCGCGGCCCGGTACGGCTCGGGGCCGTACCGGGCCGGGGCGGGGAAATCAGTGCTCCGGGTTGATGTCCGCGGGAAGCGCCGCGATGAAGGGGTGGTCGCGCTCGATCAGGCCGAGCTTGGAGGCACCACCGGGCGAACCGAGCTCGTCGAAGAACTCGACGTTCGCCTTGTAGTAGTCCTTCCACTCCTCCGGAGTGTCGTCCTCGTAGAAGATCGCCTCGACGGGGCAGACCGGCTCACAGGCGCCGCAGTCGACGCACTCGTCCGGGTGGATGTACAAGGACCGCTGGCCCTCGTAGATACAGTCGACGGGGCACTCCTCGATGCACGCCTTGTCCTTGACGTCGACACAAGGCTGCGCGATGACGTAGGTCACGCTCTCGTTCCTCCTCGGTAGGGCTTTCCATATCGCGCGGGAGCGCGGCGTCGTCGATGCCCGCACCTAGTATCTCCGTTCCCGGGCACGATCCGAACAGGAGGGGCGTAGAGAGCCGTGGAAATCACCGCCGGTGGCCGTCTGGAAGTCCGTATCACCCCGGATGACGTGGGGAAACGTGTCTCCGTGCGGCGCCTGAGCCCGGGTCGGGACGGGTCGGGCACGTTCACCGACACGGTCGGCGTTCTCACATCCTGGGACCGGGGTGTGCTGCTGATCACACGGAAGGACGGCGAATCCGTCCGCATCCCGGAATCCACGCTGGTCGCGGGCAAGGTCGTGCCGGCCGCCCCGGCCCGGCGCCGGGGGCCCGCGGCGGGTTTCGCGGAGCTCACGCGGATCGCCGCGCGGGCCTGGATGCCGGTCGAGGCCGAGCCGCTGGGCGAGTGGACCCTGCGCGCCTCCGGCGGGTTCACCCGCCGGGCCAACTCGGCGCTGGCGCTGGGCGACCCCGGCACAGGCCTCGACGAAGCACTCGCGCGGGTGACGGCCTGGTACGCGGAACGGGGCCTTCCCCCGTACGTGCAGGCCGGTACGGGCGCCGAGGGGGCGCAGGAGCTGCTGTGCGCGGAGCTGGAGGCGCGCGGCTGGGTGCGCGAGGTGTCGGCCGAGGTGCGGATCGCGGCGCTGGCCCCGATCGGGGACCTCGCGGCGGACGTCTCACGGGTCGGACTCTCCCGCACCTGCGACGCGGCCTGGCTGGCCCGCTACCAGCGGACCGGGACGCCCCGGCCGGAGGTGGCGCAGGTGCTGTCGGCCGGGCCCTCGGTGTGGTTCGCGCGGGTCGAGGGGGCGGACGGGACCGAGGCGATCGGGCGCTGTGTCGTGGACGGCCGCTGGGCGGGTTTCGCGGCCGTCGAGGTGGCGCCGGAGCACCGGCGGCAGGGGCTGGCGACGGCGGTGATGGCGGCGCTGGCCCGGCAGGCACTGGCGGAGGGGGCCTCGGCGGCCTGGCTCCAGGTCGAGGCCGGCAACGCGGCCGCGCGGGGCCTGTACGACGGGCTGGGCTTCGCGGCGCACCACACGTACCACCACTTCCGCGCGTCGTGAGCTTCCGGGACCGCTTCGCGGAGGAGGCCCGGGCCGAGCGGCCGGACCTGGCCCTGCTGTGCCTGCTGGTGGCGGCGGAAGCCGATCCGGAACTCGACGAGAGGGCGCTGGACGAGGCGCAGATGGAACTGGACCGGCTGGCCGGGCTGCTGCCGTACGGCCTGCGCTCGGCCACGGCGTGGGCCTCGGCGGTCGCCCAGCTGCTGGGCGAGCGCTGCGGGTTCCACGGGGTGCCGGCGGACTACCAGCGGCTGGAGTCCTCCCTGCTGCACGAGGTGCTGCGGCGGCGGCGCGGGCTGCCGATCCTGCTGTCGGTGGTGTGGATGGAGGTGGCCCGGCGGGCCGGGGCGCCGGTGTACGGGGTGGCCCTGCCGGGGCATTTCGTCGTCGGCTTCGGGGATCCGGCGGAGCGGGTGCTCGCGGACCCGTTCGCGGGCGGGCGGCCGCTGTCGGGCGCGGACGCGGAGCTGCTGGTGGTGAGTGCGACGGGGGCTCCGCTGGATCCGTCGCTGCTGGAGCCGGCCCGGCCGATGGAGATCGTGCACCGGATCCTGAACAACATCCGCTCCTGGGCGGCGGCCCGGCCGGAGCAGTCGGCGGTCCAGCTGTGGTCGCTGGAGCTGGCCCTGCTGATCCCCTCCCACCCGGCCCGGCTGCGCTACGAGCGGGCGCAGCTGCTGGTCCGGCGCGGGGAGTTCCTGCAGGGGGCGGCGGAACTGGAGTCCTACGCGGAGGTCATGGCGGCCATCGATCCGCCTGCGGCGGCGGACATCCGCCACCAGGCGGCTGCGGCGCGCGCGATGCTCAACTGACCGTGGGTTCCGCGCCGCGCGCCGCGCGCTCCCCCAGCCCCGGGGGCTGGGAGGTACCCCCCTGGCGGGGCTTGACTGGTCCCCCCGTTCAGAGCCAGCCCTTTTCGCGGGCCACGCGGACCGCTTCCGCTCGGTTGCGGGAGGCCAGTTTCTGGATGGCGGTGGAGAGGTAGTTGCGGACCGTGCCCTGGGAGAGGTGGAGCGCGGCGGCCAGCTCCGCGTTCGTGGCCCCGTCCGCCGCCGCCCGCAGGACCTCGCGTTCCCGGTCGGTCAGCGGGTTGGCCCCCTCCGCGAGGGCGGCCGCGGCGAGGGTCGGGTCGATGACCCGCTCCCCCGCGAGCACCCGGCGTACCGCGGCGGCCAGTTGGGCGGCCGGGGCGTCCTTCACGAGGAAGGCGGAGGCGCCGGCCTCCATGGCCCCGCGGAGGTAGCCGGGGCGGCCGAAGGTGGTCAGGATGACGATCTTCAGGGCGGGCAGGGCGGCGTGGAGGCCGGCGGCCGCCTCGATGCCGGTCATCCCCGGCATCTCGATGTCCAGCAGGGCCACGTCCACCTCGTGGGCGCGGGCGGCCGCGAGCACCTCGTCCCCGCGGGCGGCCTGTGCCACCACCTCGATGTCCGGCTCCAGGCCCAGCAGGGCCGCGAGCGCCTCGCGGACCATCGACTGGTCCTCGGCGAGCAGGACGCGGATCGGGCGGGCGGTGGAGGTCATGAGGGGGATCCTAGGGGGACGGCGGCCACGAGTTCGAAGCCCTGTGCGCCCGGGCCGGCGCGGAGGGTGCCGTGCACGGCGGTGAGGCGTTCCGTGAGGCCCGTCAGCCCGTTGCCGGCCGGTCCCGGGGCGCCGTTGCCGTCGTCGGCGATCCGCAGGGAGAGGACGGGCCCGTCGAGGGTCTGGCGGACCCGGAGGCCGACCGTGCAGCGCCGGGCGCCGCTGTGCCGGACCACGTTGGTGACCCCTTCGCGCAGGGCCCACGCGAGCGCGGATTCGGACTCGGGGTCGAGGTCGGGGAGTTCGGGGTCCAGCGGCAGGTCGGCGGCGATCCCGGCGGCGGTGAGCGCGGTGCGGGCGCCGGCGAGTTCGCCGGGCAGGGTGGGTCGCCGGTAGCCGGTGACGGCCTCGCGCACGTCCACCAGGGCCTGCCGGCTGACCCGTTCGATGTCGGCGACCTGCTGGGCGGCCTGCTCGGGGTGGTCGGGGAGCATCCGGCCGGCGAGCTCGCTCTTGATCGTGATCAGGCTGAGCGAGTGGCCGAGCAGGTCGTGCAGGTCGCGGGCGAGCCGCAGCCGCTCCTCGTTGGCGGCGAGCTGGGCCACCGTGGCCCGGGCCCGCCGCAGTTCCAGGGTGGTGCGGACCAGCTGGCGGACGCCGACCATCGCGAAGCCGCCGAGCAGGGCCGGGACGACCAGCCCGATCAGGTAGGCGCTGCCGTCGGGTACGGCGGTCCCGACGAGCACCAGCAGGGCGGTGGCGCCGGGCACGGTCCAGCGTGCGGCCTTGGCGGGCAGGGCGGCGCCCGAGGCGATGGACACGTAGACGAACAGCACGAGCCATTCGCGGCCGAGGGTCACGGAGAGCAGCAGCGCCTGGGCGGCCAGGACCCCGATGTTCAGCAGCATCCTCGGGGTGGGGGTGCCGCGGTCCACGCGGAAGATGAGGATCAGGTACCAGACCACGAAGGCGGCCAGTCCCAGGGCGCCGAGGATCCGGGTCCCGGTGGCGTGCCCGCCGCTGACCAGGTCGGTGACGGGGGCGCCGAGGTAGAACAGCCAGACGGCGGTCCACAGGGCCTTCACCGCGGTCTGCCGGCGGGTGTCGGGCTTCTCGCCGATCGGGACGGTGTGCTGCGGGTCGGTCCCGTAGCCGAAGAAGGCGGCGGTCTCCCGCGGTCCGGGCGCCGGCGGCTGCGTCGTGTTCATGCCTTCAGTGTGTCCTTGCGGTACAGCCAGGCCGCCCCGCCGGCGAAGAGCACGAAGTACGCGGCGAGCAGGGCCACGTCGGCCGCGCGGGGGGCCGAGCCGAGTTCGATGGCCTGGCCGAGGGCGGCGTAGGCGTGGGTGGGCAGCCACTCGGCAATGTCCTGGAGCCACTGGGGGTAGACGGTGGTGGGCATCCACAGGCCGCCCAGGATCGACAGGCCGAAGTAGACGATCATCGTGACGGGCCGTGCGGTGTCGCCGGTGACCAGGTAGCCGATGGCCACGCCGAGGGCGGCGAAGACCAGGCTGCCGGCCCAGATGGCGCCGGTGAGGGCGGCCCACTGCCAGGCCTCCAGGCGGATGCCCTTGGTGACGGCGGCGACCGCGAAGACGACCACGATGGCGGGCAGGCTGACCACGGCGGCGCTGGCGACCTTGGCCAGGACGTAGCCGCGGCCGGGCAGGGCGGTCAGCCGGAGCTGGCGGACCCAGCCGCTCTCGCGCTCCTTGGCGATCCGCTCGCTGTTGCCCATCAGGACGGCGGTGAGGGCGCCGAAGGAGGCCATGGCCACCATGAAGTAGGCGGGCAGGCCGAGGGTGCCGCCCGGCACGCGGGTGTCGCCGTTCTGGGTGCCGCCGATCATCAGGAACAGGGCGGCGGGGTAGATCACGGTGAAGAACAGGAACTTCTTGTTCCGCAGGGCGCGGGTGATTTCGAGCTTCACGAGGGCGTTCACGAGCGGGCCTCCTCGGCCTCGGTCAGGGCGATGAAGGCCTGTTCCAGGCCCAGTCCGGCGACTTCGAGATTGCGGGGGTAGAGCCCCAGGGCGTAGAGCGCGTGCACGGTGGCGTCGGCGTCCCGGGACTGGAGGCGCACGGTGCTGCCGTGGATCTCCAGGCGGGTCAGGTGCGGCAGGGCGCGCAGCTGCGCCTCGGCGGCGGCTGCGGAACCGGAAGCGGAATCGGAGGCCGCGGCGGGGAGGGACTCGGGGCCGAGGTCGAAGGAGATCCGGCGGGCGCCGGCCTTCGCCTTGATCTCGGCGGCGGTGCCGTCGGCCAGCAGCCGGCCGCGCTGGAGGACCAGCACGCGGTCGGCGATCGCGTCCGCCTCCTCCAGGTAGTGGGTGGCGAACAGGACGGTGCGGCCCTGGTCGGCCTGCTCCCGCATGGTGGCCCAGAAGGCCTGGCGGGCGGTGACGTCCATGCCGGTGGTGGGCTCGTCGAGCACGATGAGGTCGTTGGCCCCGGCGGTGGCGAGGGCGAAGCGGACCCGCTGCTCCTGGCCCCCGGAGAGCTTGTTGACCATGCGGTCGGCGATCGAGGCGACCCCGGCACGGGCGAGCACCTCGTCCACGGGGTGGGCCCGCGGGTGCAGGGCGCAGGCGAGCGCCACGAGTTCGCGTACGGAGACCTCTTCCATCAGGCCGCCGCTCTGGAGCATGGCCCCGATCCGGCCCCGGGCCACGGCCTGCTGCGGGGTGCCGCCGAAGGCGCGTACGGTGCCGGAGTCGGGGGTGCGCAGGCCGAGCAGCAGGTCGAGGGTGGAGGACTTGCCGGCTCCGTTGGGGCCCAGCAGGGCGACGGTCTCCCCCGGGTGCAGCTCCAGGCTGAGGCCGTCGACCGCGCGGACCGGGCCGTAGCTCTTGGTCACGTTTCGGAAGCTCACCACTGCGGTGTCGGTGGCCTTCACGGTCGTCGTCGTCATGGCTCAAGAATCGTGCGCGGCGGAGGTCCGGCGGCAGTGTCGCCCGTCGTGGGCTGCGCATGACGGATGTCATGTGCCGGGCATGACAGCCGCGGCCGCGGGCGGCGTCGGCGGGCAGGCAGGCAGGCAGGCAGGCAGGCAGGCAGCGGGGAAGGATGCCCGGACGCGCCCGGGCCCCTGCCCGTACCCGGCCCGGACGCGCCGGAGCCCCTGCCCGTACCCGGACAGGGGCTCCCTGCGTTCCGCCGCCGGCGGCCCTGCGGCCGCTAGCTCGGGTTCGTCTCGATGGTGCCGACGCGCTCCGCCGCGGTCTTGCCGCGCAGCGCCTTGCCGAGCACCCCGGCGACGTCCTGCGGGGTGACCGGGGTCTTCTCGCCGGTGCCGCGGGTGATGAGGACGCCCTTGAAGGTGTCCCCGTAGAGCCGCTTGATGGCTTCGAGGTCGTAGGTCTCGACGAGCTTGCCGTCGACGGCCTTCATGCCGAGGATCTGCGGCAGCGAGCGGCCGGGTCCGAACGGGATGGACGCGGTGCCCGCCTTGATGACGACGTTGCCGGACATCGCGGGCTTGGCGAAGTCCTCCATGGCCCGGTCCAGCTCGGCCTGGTCGACGACCGGCTCGCGCGTGGTGACGGGCAGTTCGACCGCCTTCGCCGAACCGGTCTCGATCTGCTGCCGGTACGCCTCCTTCACCGCGGCGACGGCGCGCTCGACGTCCAGGCCCTGGCCGGCCTTGCCCGGGACGGCGGTGACCTTGTTCGGCTCGAACTTGATCGTGCCCTCGACCACGGTGCCCGCGCCGCCGGAGAGGCTCTGCAGGGCGGCCCGCAGCTTCTCCTCGTCCACGGGGATCTGCGCCTCGGCGGCCCGGGAGTCGCCGAACAGCGAGCCGATGACCGAGACCGGGTTGTAGTCGCTGTTGGCGGCCCCGCGCACGGTGGCCTGGGCGTCCAGGCGCAGGCCCGCCTTCTCGGGCTTCAGCTCGACCTGCTTGCCGCCGATGCTCAGCTTCAGCGGGTCGGTGGCGCGCTTGCCGAAGGTCTGCTCCAGGGTGCTGAGCGCCTCCTCGCGGGTGCCGCCGATGTCCACGCCGAGCACGGTGGTGCCCTTGGGCACGTCGGAGTGGTTCAGCAGCAGGCCGGCGCCGTAGGCGACGCCGAGCAGCGCGGCCGCACCGGTGCACACGAGCAGCAGCTTGGAGCGCTTGCGCACGCCGCCCGTCTTGGGCTCGGGCGCGGGGCGCTGCGGGGGCGCCGCCTGCTCCTCGCCGGGCATCGGCATCGGCATCGGGGCCGGGCCGCCGGGGAAGGGCTGGGCCTGCGGCGGTGCCTGCATGCGGCCGGTGCCGGCCTCGGGGGCCAGCTCGGGGCCGGGCCACTGGCGCAGCGCGGTGGTGTCGTCGTCGTGCCGGGGCGGGGCCGCCACCGGCATGGTGCCGAGGGCCGGTCCGGTCGTGGGACCGGCCGGGCCGCCCTGGTGCTCCGGGGCGTACGGCATGCCGCCGTGCATCCCGCCCGGTGCGGGTGCGCCGGGTGCGGGCGGTCCGGCGTAGCCGCCGCCCTGCTGGCCCTGGCCGCCGGGGCCGTACGCGGCGGCCTGGGCGCCCTGCGGCTGCGGGGCGGGGCCGCGCTGGCCGCCGGGGCCGAAGCCCGGGCCGGGACGGCCGCCGGGGCCGCCGGCCATCGGGGCGCCGGGACGGCCGGGGGCCTGTCCCATCGGGGCGCCCATGCGGGCGCCGACCGCCGGTGCACCGGCGGTCGCGGCTGCGCCCGCGCCGAGTCCGGCCCGGCCGCCGGGTGCCGAGGCACCCACCGGCCGGGTCGGCAGGCCGGCGCGCGGCGGCAGCGCCGCCGCGGGCCGCTGGCCCTGTCCGGGGCCGCCGAACGGCCCGGATCCACTTTCCATGTCAGTCCCCCCACTGCTGGCTGAGGCGCCCGCGGCACCGCTGCCGCCGGCCGGCCCGAGGGCGGGCCGGGCGGTCGCAGCGGACAGGGCCGCCCCCTTGCGCGGAGCGAACCAGTCGCTCTGCTGGTCCGCTTTCGGCCCGTCGGCCGGCGCGGGAGCCGCGGACGGCTCCGCGGGCTTGGACGCCTGCGCCGGGCCGTCCGGTTCCGTGTCCTCGCCGCCGGACACCGGCTTGCGTACGACGACCGGCGGGATCGGCCGCGAACCCGGGATGTTGATCCGGATGCGCGTCGTCAGCGTGGTCTCCGTCTTGGGGTCGTCCGACTCCGGGGAGGACGGTGAAGTCTTCGTCATGGCGTGCTCCTCCGGAGCGTCCGCCGCCGTGTCCGTCGACGGGTACTGGCGGGATCCGTACGGCGTACCCGAGGGGTAGGCGGCTCCACCGCGCCCCTGGGGCCCGGAGGACGAACTGTCAGTTTCACGACTCAAGGCAGGTTCTCCCGGTTGGCTCCGCCGCCCGTCATACCGTGCGCGGGCAGCTCGGCGGCGCCGTCCACCATACTGGCCGCCGCCCGGGCGCAACTGACCACCGGGGGAAGCGGGGTTCTTGTGGACACCCCGTGAACACGGCGCACCGCCGGTCCACAACCCCCCGGTGGGAACCCGTCATCGGCCGGAAGGGTACGTCACCGGCCGGGCCCGGAGGCGGAATCCGGCCGTCCGGAAACACCCTGGAGGGTGGCACAGATCACAGCCGCGACGATGCCGCCCAGCATGTACACATACGTACCGGTTGCGGGCGCATAGAGGTTGTCCCCCTCGGGCCGCGGGGAGACGAACGCCACCAGCACCCCGAGCCAGCCCAGGGCGGTCGCGCCCACCCCGATCGGCCCGCCCATCGCGATCCGGCCGCCGACGAACAGGCCGAGGGTGGCGAGCAGGCAGAGCAGCAGTCCCGCCGGCGGCCAGGCCGCGACGAGCAGCCCGCCCGCGATGCCGGTGGCCGCCCCCAGGACCGCGAGCAGCACGAAGAGCCCGATCCGCGCCGGGGTGAGCCGTACGGTCAGCAGCCCGGCGGGCCCCGGCGCGGCGGGGGCGGCGGCCGCCGTCGCGCGCGCCCGCGCGGCCGGCTTCTTCCCCGCGCTGCTCATGCGCCGGTCCCGGCGAAGAGGTCGTGCTCGCGGCCGCCGGCCGGGGCGGCGGAGCGCCCGGAGACCAGCTCGTAGTACTCCCGCGTGAACAGCGGCTGCCCGAGGTCGTTGGAGAGCGCGAAGAAGGGGCCGTCCACGGCGATCTGGGTGGCGTGCGCCCGCATCGCGGCCGCCTTGGCCGCCTCGTGCGCGGCCGAGCCCGGCTCCCCGCCGATCTCCGCGGTGATCCGCTCGTCGTCGACCACGCCCGGTACGTCGTCCACCTCGGCGATGCCGGGGAAGGCCACGGCTGCGCCGGCGGCCCGCAGCCGCGCGAAGCCCTCCTCGGCCACGGAGCGCGGGACGCGGTTCCAGTAGATCTTGGCGATGGCGTGCGGCCCGCCCAGCTCCGGGCGGTACGCCGGGTCCGCCGCGAGCTCGGCGGCCCGCATGGCGACGCGGTGCGCCTTGATGTGGTCGGGGTGCCCGTAGCCGCCGTCCGGGTCGTAGGTGACGAGGACCTGGGGCCGGATCCGGCGGACGGTCTCCACCAGGTGGCCGGCCGCCTCGTCGAGGTCCGCCTGCCAGAACGAGTCCGCGCGCGCGTTCTGCGGGGCGCCCATCATCCCGGAGTCCCGGAAGCGGCCGGGGCCGCCGAGGAAGCCGTGGTCGGTGACCCCGAGTTCGGCCATGGCCGCGGCGAGCTCCTTGATGCGGTGCGCGCCGAGGGTGTCCTCGCGGTCGGCCGCCAGGTGGGCGAGCGCGGGCGGGATGACCTCGCCCTCCTCGCCCAGGGTGCAGGTCACCAGCGCGACGTGGGCGCCCTCGGCGGCGTACTTGGCCATGGTGACGCCGTTGTTGATGGACTCGTCGTCCGGGTGCGCGTGCACCAGGAGCAGACGACGGGCGGGAAGACCGTTCATGGGCACAGCCTACGAGGCCGCACCCGCGGTCCCGCCCGCCGGATCCGCGGTGACACGGCCTTCCGCGGCCCGGTCCGCACCGGCACGGCCGGCACCGGCCCGGCCCGTACCGGTACGCGCTGCACCGGTACGGCCGCGGACACCGGCGCGGGCTACAGCTTGAGGCCGCCGATCATGTTCGCCACGTTCGACGTGAGCTCCCGCATGGTGGGTGCCATCGTGGAACTGGAGAGGTAGAACCCCAGGAGGACGCAGACCAGCGCGTGTCCCGGCTTGAGTCCCGATTTGCGGACCAGCAGGAAGACGATGACCCCCAGCAGCACCACCGCCGAAATCGAGAGTGCCACGGCGGTTCACCTCCACATCTGTTCGCTTGCCCGGACGGCGTTCTGTGCACGTGGCGCAGTCATACCCACATGCGCCGTGCGCTACGGATCATAACTATCCGTGCGGACGCATCCTTCGGTCGCACTGGTGCACCAGGGGGGCGCACGCCCCATCGGCCGCAGGGCGCACGGGTGTTGGGTCGGCGCCCCCGGCCTCGCCGGCCTCCTCGCACCCCGCCCCGGACCTGCCCCGGAGCCGGTCTGCGGGCGGGCACGACGAGCGGCCGGCCGGGCGGAACTGCTTCCGCCCGACCGGCCAACGGCACCCGCACGGCCGTACGTTCACCAGCGTGCCGTGTTCAGATATCGGTGCCGAGACGGCGAAGTTGCCTGCATGTTAACGAAGTTGATGGCCATTTATCGGTGCTTGTCGGTCGGCGGGGCGGGCCGCAGCAGTGCGGCGGCGCGGCCCAGGTCCTCGGCCGCGACCGAGCAGCGGGCGGCGAGCCGGCCGACCCGCTCCCGGAAGGCCTCGGCCTCCGGCCCCCGCCAGTCGAGGGCCGCGGCGCTCTCGCGCAGCCGCCGGGCCCGCTCCCGGAGGACCTCAGCATGGGCCCGTAGACCCTCCTCGGGGCCGGGCCGGGGGCCCGCCCCGGCGCCCGCCCCGTTCCCCGTACCGGCGTCCGGCCCGGGCGTGTCGCGGGTGCGGGCGTCCGGGCCGGGCGTGTCGCGCGTGCCGGCGTCCGGGCCGGTGCCCGTGCCGGTCCCGGCGTCCGCGTCCGCCGCCCGCGGGCCGGGCACGGTGCCGCCCGGGCCCGCGGGGCCGCCGCCCGGCCTCACAGCGACCGCCAGGGGGCGAAGGCGTTGACGACCCCGTCGAGGGCGGGCGCCAGCTCCGGGTGGTGGCGCAGCAGGACGGAGACCATCGTGTTGCGGTCCACCCAGCGCAGGCCCTCGGCGGTGTAGATCTCCGGCCGGTAGTCGGTGGTGAAGAAGCGGTCGCTCTTGAGCCGCCGGCTGGCCATCAGGATGAAGATCCGGAACAGCGAGTCGCTGAAGCCGAATCCGGCCGGGCGGGGCTCGGCCAGGTTGCCGACCAGCGTGTCCACCCGGTCCAGCCGGCCCTCGTAGAGCTCTTCGAGGAGCGGGGTGTCGGCGGGGTGGCCGCCGGTGAGCTCCTCGAAGGAGGCCACCGGGCGCTTGCGCAGCATCCGGCGGTAGGCGTTATAGCGCGGGATGCCGCGTTCCCGGTCGCGCAGGACGTCCACGGTGCCGAGGTCCACGTGCTCGCCCGTGAGCCGGACCAGGTTGCGCAGCGCGTCCGGGTGGTTGTGCAGGACCAGGGCGCCGGGGTGCGCGGTGCCGAACGAGTAGAACAGGTCGGCGGTGCCGTACGCGTCCACGGCGGTGCGGGTGGCGGCACCCTGCAGGTCCGTGAAGCCGATGGTCTCGCGCAGCGCGCCGCCCTTGTGCTCGCGGACGGCCAGCTCGTCCGGGATCAGCGGGTGCAGGCGGTACGCGGAGACGAACTCCTCGGTCATCGAGAACGGGGCCGCGTGGTGCTCGGTGGGCGAGCCGAGGATGCCGCTGAGCATCTCCCCGGAGCCGACCCGGCCGTACTTCCTGGAGACCCAGCGGGGCAGCACCCCGTACCAGTTGGCGTTCATCGCCTTGTGGAGCACGGGGGTGTCGAGGATGCCCGGGGTCCACTCCACGGTGTGGATCTTCGCCATGAGGGCGGTGTTGACCAGCCGGGCGGTGTGGAAGAGCCGCTCGTCGTCCCAGGTCGGGTAGTGCGAGCGCAGGTGGTCGCAGATCGCGTTGTGCTCCTTGGCGAACAGGGTGTGGAGCAGGCTGAGCCCGGCCCAGTAGTCGCTGTTCATGCCGGTGTGGTCCAGGCACTCCCGGCCCGGCCTCGGGTCGGCGGGCAGCCGTCCGTCGACGACCGTCAGCCGGCCGGACTCGCCCGTGCGCAGGGACCGGCAGCGCTCCTCGTCGGAGCCGTAGATCTGGGAGCCGTCCCACCAGTGGGTGACGGTGTTCTCGTAGGTGGGCGGGGCGCCCTTGCCGGTGTGGGCCACCGGGTCGGGGCGGGTGCGGTTGATCCGCATCGGGCAGCTGCCGCCGAGGGTGCCCCAGTCGTCGTCCGCGGCGAGCGGGACGCTGAAGGGCTCGGCCTCCTCGTTGTCCCCGTGGTTGGCCCAGCCGTGGTTCTCGAACTGGATCCAGGCGGCGGCCAGCAGGTTGAGGGTGGGCGCGGGCACGAAGGAGCGGCGGGCCAGCAGCTGCCGGCTGACCTCCCGGGGGCTCGGGGTCATCAGCTCCTCTTCGGAGCCGGGGAAGGCCAGGTGGAGCGGGGCGTTGCGGTCGAGCCGGGTGCCGACGCGGCCCATGTCCTCGTCGTGCGGGTCGTAGCCGGAGCCGTCGTAGGAGCGGTACGGGAGCAGCCGGGCGGGGGCGCGGCGGGGGCGCTCGCCGCCGGCCCCGTACGTGTCGTGCAGGTTCTCGCGGCGCAGGTCGTCGCGCAGGACGCGGAGGTTGAGCAGCCCGAGGGGGGCGGGGAGTTCGTGCCACTCGCGGGTGCGGTTGATGCGGGCGAAGGCGGCCGAGCCGAGGCGTTCGAGCAGACCGGGCGGGCCGTACGGGGGCGCGGCGGGGGCGGGCCGGCCGCTCTGGGCGGGGATGGTGCCCGCGGCCGGGCCGGCGGTGGGGCCGGCGGCCGGGGCGGTGTCCGTCGTGGCGTCTGCGGCGGTTTCGGTCATCGGGGGTCCTAGCGGTCGTAGAGCTGGAAGAACCGGTGGGCGGTGACGCGGCCGCGGAACGGGGCGAGTTCCGCGTCGGCGTGGGCGCCCGCCTCGGGCGCGTCGAACCGGAGGTTGTGCGCGTACCGCTCGGCGGCGTGGCAGAGCGGGAAGGCGTGCGTGTCGTCGGTCCAGGTGAACTCGGTGAACTGGGCGGGCAGCGGGTACGGGGAGACCGAGGAGCGGCCCTCGAGGCTGGGCACCACGTCGTGTTCGTTGACCAGGGAGCACACCCGGGTGGCCGGGTCGGCGGGCCGCTTGCCGTCGACGGGCGAGCCGACGGCGATCACCCGGGAGACCTTGTAGAGGGCGCAGAAGTCGGGGTCGGCGGCGAGGTTCATGGCGGTGATGCCGCCGAGGCTGTGGCCGACGAGGGCGAGTTCGGCGCCGGTGGGCACGGCCTCGCGCAGAGCCTGGGTCACGGCCCGGGAGTACGGGGTGGCCGGGCGGGCCACGGCGTGGATGGCGCCGAGCAGGTCCTGGGGGCTCTCGTTGCGCAGTCCCCCGGCGGCCATGCCGGCCAGCTGGACCAGGTAGCGGACGGCCTCGTCGGGGCCGGTGACCTGCTGGATCAGCAGCAGGCCGGTGGTGCCGATGGTGTCGATGTTGCGGACGCAGCCGGCGATGGTGCCGGACCGGTCCAGGCGGGCGACCAGCGCGGGGTCGGCCGGCACCGGCTCGGCGCGGCCGGGGCCGCGGTCGAGGAGGGCCCAGACCCGGGTGCCGATGCCGAGGAGGGGCTCGGCGGTGGTCAGGGTGCGGCCGGTGGCGATCTCCCAGCCGGCGGCGTCGTTGAAGGGGTTCTCGTCGGTGAGCGCGTTCCAGGCCATCAGGTCGGCGAAGGAGGGCGCGAGCAGGGCGAAGGCCCGTTCGGAGCCCTGGCTGCCGAGGATGGCCCGGAAGGCGCGGGCGGCCTCGGTCTGGCGGTCCTCCTCGATGGCGCGGACCAGGCGGGCGGTGCCGGGATCGGAGAGGAGTTCGGGGTGCTCCACGGCGGCGGCGCGGACCCGGGCCTTGAGCCCGGTCACGGCGAGGCTGACGGCGAGGCTCTCCCGGCCGGCGAGCACCCCGGCGAGCCAGGCGGCCCGGCCCAGCGCCCCGGCGCCGCGCGCACCCCAGCCGAAGCCGGACCGGTCGGTGAGCGCGCGCAGCAGGCTCCGGCGGGCGGGGCCGGGGATCCGGCCCCGGGCGGCGAGCCCGGTGGCGAACGCGGCGGCCTCTCCGACGGCCTCGGCGGCCTCGGCCAGCTCCCGGCACAAGGCGTGCAACGACCCCACGTCGGGCTCCCCCGGGGCCGCCCCGAGCCGCCGCCCGGCGGCCCCGGGTCGGGTTCCGGTTGCGCCTCCGGAGTTCGCTCCGCCGGCGTCTTGTCCGCCCGGTCCGGCCGCGGCGCGGGACGGGGCGCGGGCCGCTCCGCCGGCCGGGGCGCGGGGCACGGCTCCGGCCGGGTCCTCCGCTCCGGTGGCGGCGGCTGCGGGTTCCGGGCCGGCGGCGGGGGCGGGAACGGTCGGGGCCGGCGCGGCGGCCGGGGTGTCGGTCGCGGCCGGGTGTGCAGGGCCGGGCCCTGGTTCGGCGGGGGTTTCGGATCCGGTCGGGTCTTCGGTTCCGGTTTCGGGCATCGGGGGTCCTCCTGGGGTGGGAGCAGCGGGGGCCGACCGGGCGGGGGGGGGGGGGGGGGGGGGGGGGGGGGGGGCGACGCCCCGCCCCGCCCCACGGGGAAATCGCCTCCCCCCCATATCCCGCACCCC